>JBGPAW010000179.1:0-7544 GCA_041480905.1 Phycisphaerae bacterium | reverse complement strand
GGATACGTTCCGGTTCGGGCGTTATGCGACGCCGGACACGGAGCGCGCCCAGGACCTGCCCATTCGTCCCGACTGGATGATCGAGGCCCTGGGTCTCAGCCTCGTGCCCACCGACGAGGACGACCGCCCCGAGATGATCCAAATCATCGAACCCGACCATCAGGAGCTACTGTTCATCACGTACGATCCCGAGGGGCGGGGGACGGTCCTCAAGGAATACTGGTTGTCGCGTTACGGGCCGCGTTTGATCGAGCGGGTGGTGTATCGGGACGAGATGGGGGCCGAGTTGATGCACTCCCAACTGAGCGATTATCGCCGGATCGGCGCAACCGGTCCGCTGCTGCCGCGGCGCATTCGCGTGGACTGGCCGGCAAAGGGTTCATGGCTGGAGTTTCAGGTCAGTCGCTGGCAGGAGCGTGAAGAGCTCACCACCGGCCATCCCGCTTTCAAGATGCCCCCCGCGGAGGAGTTGCGCGCCCGGTACCGCCGCGTCGTCGACATCGACCGCGGGCAGGTCCTAGGCCAGGAAAAAGGGGACAAGTCCGATCATTGAGCGCCGAAGCGGCGATGACCAGACCCGCCGTGATCCGAACGCACCTGCGATGAGATGGAGCACCGGACAAAAGGTCCTCCTCCTGTTGGTCCTGGCCGCCAATGTTCTGCTGTGGGCGATACCCAGCGACGTGGTCGAGTTGATCGCCGGCGATCGTCAGACGCTCCTCGGCCGATACTCGCGCGAGCACTTCTGTTGGATCGTGGGGGTGCTCATCGTCTCCCTGATCGGGCTGTACGTCGCGCTGGCTCGCCGCGCCGAGACCAGAAAAAAGCGTGCCTTCCGCGTGACGGCGGCGGGTTTGGCGGTCCTGCCGACAACCTGCGCAGCCGACCTGGTGGCGCGCCGCCTGGTGCCGACTTACTACGTCCGCCAGACCCTCGCCTACCATCGCCCGCCCAACTTCTCGGTCAGCAACGTCGCTACAGACCTTCCCGAAGCTTTCCGAACTTACCCGGTGCTGCCGCCCGGGTTCGGGTCTTTCCATTGCACCCTGCACGCCGACCGGCGCGGTTTCCGCAACCGTACCGCGGCTGAGCACTGCGACGTCGTCGCCCTGGGGGACTCGTTCACCGAGGGGTCGCGGGTATCCGACGAGCAGCCTTGGCCGGTGCGCTTCGCCGAAATCAGCGGCCTGTCCGTCTACAACCTGGGCATGTCCGGCTATGCCCCGCAGCATTATCTGGCGGCGTTGAAGGAGGTCGGGATCGCCCTGCGGCCGCGATGGGTCATCTGCACTCTGTACGAAGAAAACGATTTCCGGTCCGCGAAGGTGACCGAGAAGCCGCCGCGGTTATTCGACAAGTTTTTCAAACAATCCCCACTGTTGTATCTGCTGGACGGGTTTTTCATGCGGAATTTGGGCCCGGTGAACGCCCATGGTACGGTCCCAGGCATCGAGACCCTCTCGTGGTTGCCGCTGGCCGTCCCCGCTGGTCCGCAGGCCCGGTATTACACCTTCGCGCCCAACCTCGTGCTCGATCTTTACGTCACCCAGGACGGGCTGAAACACAGCCAACGTTGGGAGGCGATTACCTACAATCTCAAGCGGATGGAGAACCTCTGCCGCGAGGCCGGCGCGGGATTCATTCTCGCCTACATCCCCAGCAAGGCCCACGTGATCTTGCCGCTCGTGCGCGAGCGGCTGGACGCCGCGAAGGTCCGGGCCTTTGTGTCCCTGCGGGCCAAACAGGAGCTTCCCGAGCCGCGACGGTTTCTCGACGAGCTTTTCGCGCGGTTGGACACCAAGGAGTCGACGCTGGCGGAATGGTGCCGGGGCCAGGGCATCGCCTTCGTCAGCCTGACGGCGCCGTTGCGTCACGCTGCGGCGGACGCCCGCCAGGTGTATCTGACCTACAACGACCACTGGACCCCCGTCGGCCACGAAGTCGCCGCCGCCGCGATCTATGACTTCTGGAAGACGCGGACGGAATAACCGGTGGCCGCGTCGCGCGCCGCCGTCAACCAGGCTCGCCGGTGGGAGCGTACGTATCTCACAACTCGGTTGAGTCCCTCATTCGGTCCGGCGGAACAAGATGAGACCGTAGCTCAGGGGCCCGTCAATCGCCCTCCACGTCTGGAAGGCCCGTGGCGACGTCTTCGTCCTGGACCGATCCCGGATTATGCCGATGCAGGGCGTCCTGGATGGCAGCAAGCTCCCGGGAGGTGAGGTTCCACAGCTCCGCGGCAGCTTCGTCGATCTGGACCTCAACCCGTTCAAGCTCGGCGGCTTGTAGATGGGCCACCGCCTCATGGGCATGGCGGGATAGGTTGGCCAAGCGTTGGTGCAGAGTGTTGCCCGCGTCATAACGCGGCAGCGCGATGTGCTCCAAGACATGAGTAGAAGTAGAGGTCGCCAGAACGTAGGAGGCGATGACGAAAGTCGAGGGGGATGAGTTGAGCGCACCAGCGATGTAGTACGCTTCGTGGCGACGCCCGTCACAGGCAATCAACATCAGTTTGTGGTCGGGTAACACGGCGCGGTCATCGTGCCCGGGGCCTACTACAGCCGCCTGGAAGCGAGCAGATTGCTCGCGCCAGACGACCTTCCACTTGGCCAGCGTGTAGGGCCCGACGTTGTACATCGAATAGAAAGGATCGCTCGGCTCGAAGTACTTGCGGTATCCCGACCGTTCGCGCAGAGATTTCTCGAACCGCTTGAGATAAGCATAAGTCTTGGGCCACTTACGCCGCATCTCTGCTTCGGGGATGCCCTGCCGCGTCTGCGGATTCTGGGTCAGGATGAGGCAGGCGGACGGCACACTCCGCCAGCGCCTCACGTCACGCCCCCGGAGGAGGGGATACAGCAGGTCCGGCTCAACGGCACGGCGCTCGCGTCTGACCTTGATCTTGCCCACGTGGTGAAGATTCTCGATGAGCACGCCACCGGGCACCTGCCGAGTGGTCTGCACCCAGTACACTCCATTCAGCCAAGTGCAAGCGCCCGCATAGGCCTGATACTCGCTCCTGCCGATGACCTTACGCATACCGGCGAGTGCGGGCTTCGGGGCCGTCAGCCAGGGGCTGGTCGGCGTCTCATCATCCACCGGGACAGCGCAGAGTTTGGCTCGCGTGGTCGCCTGGTGAACCTGTCCGAGCGGCTCGTCCGTACCCACCCGCCCGCGCCGGGTCTTGAACCACACGGTGTAAACAACCGGATACCTCGTGGGGCGCCTCGACTTGCGGCACACCAGGATCGCTGTGCGATTGGTGGCCGCGGGAAAGGGCTGGAAACCGGACAAATCGTCCACGCGCTCGACCTTGATGAAGTACGTGCGTTTGCGACCGCCCTCGCCCCGAGCATCCTCATACTCCAAGCGCCGGAAACCGTCGCCCGCGCCCTTGGTTTTGAACAGGGTCTGGGTGATGACGAACGCCAACGTGCCGCCTTCCTTGAGGTAATGGTCCACGCTGGCGTAGACAAACAGCATGGACAAGTCCTTCTTGCCGCCCCCCAGTCGCCCCGCCGAACCTGAAAGGGAAAACAGCCCGTAACGCTTAAAGACCTCCGCGATCTGTTGGCGGTAGTTTGGTCGCTCCCCTTCCGGCGTCTCCGCCTCCATGCGCCCGGGCAAACTCTCCCAGTTGACCCACGGCGGGTTGCCCACGACCAAATCGACCGGCTCGTGACGGACGAAGACCGGCGCGAACGCATTCTTGATGAAACGCGCCCAAACGCCATTACGACGGTCCTGGTCCAGCGCCCGAACGTCCACGAACAACTGCTCATGTTGATCGCGTACGGCTTCCGAAACCAGGACGCCCTGCGCCCGGCAACGCTGAATGAAATCGGCGGCCGAGAAGCCCGAGGTGACGCGTGCATAGTCTGCCAGAACGTTGCAATACTTGGCCAAGGTTTCACGGTCGGTCGTAACCTCACGGGGGACCAAGAACATCCTTGCACTCGTGGGTACGCGGACCGGTTTCTCGAAGAGCTCATTTTGGTCCTGCTCGCCGTACTCGGCAGGGGTCAGGACCGAGTCGCACAAGTACACGGGAACCTCAAGCGTGCCCCGGTAGTCGAACAGGTCGTAGAACTGAATCACGAAGTTGGTCCGCGCCGCCAGGACCGCCAGGGGGTTGAGGTCGAAGCCCTGAATGTTCCCAGCGGCAGTCCGAGCCACATCTTGCGGTGTTCCGGCACGCTCGAAGTTCGTTTCGAGCCACCTCCGCACGCGCGCCAGAGCGAGCACGAGGAACGTGCCGGAGCCGCATGCCGGATCGAGGAGCCTGATCGCCGGGTTGCCGTCGTAACCCGCCGCGTCCAGGGTTTGCTCAGCGAGCCAGTCGGGCGTGTAGTATTCGCCGAGGTCGTGACGCACCTGCTCCGGTACGAGTTCCTGGTAGAGCTTCTTGAGCAGGTCACGGGCCTGACGCGGGTTGTCCCGCAGCGAGTTGGGGTTGTACTCCAGAAGGCGCGAGGCGATGGCCCGCACGGCCTGCTCGAGCGGATCGGTCCAGGCGGACAAGTACCAGGAGAACAGGTCCCCTTCGAGGAAGTTCGTGACGCCCAAGTGCCGATAGACGTCCCCGTCCTCAAGTTGGCGGAGACGGTCCCTCAGTACATCGGCCGAGGGGGCCTGTTCCATGTCGCCCAGCGGGGATGACCCAATCGTCTGAAAATATGTAACTACGTGGGCGGCGAGAAGCTTCATGAACAGGGCGTAATAGGTGTGCAAGGCGAAGAGTACGCGGATGGGGTCATCCTCAGGCCGCCCGTATCGCCGGCCCACGTCGCGCAAGTGATCGCGCGGATTGGTCATGTCGTACCCGCACACCTCGCCGAACAGGACCCTCCACTGGCGGTAGAAGGTCTGCACGCGCGGTTCGTTTTCATATTGTTCGAGCGCTGCCGCGAGGGCTGACACGCCCACTCGCGCGCGCGCGCTCCCGCTCCCGAAGTCGTCCGCCAAAAACTCGGGCGTCAGGGCCCAACCGCGCGTGCCCAGGTTGAAGATCGCCCAGAGGAAGCGCCGCGCGCTCCAGCGCGACACCTCGACCGGTTCCTCCGTCGTGACGTGCCCCGATACAAACCGGCAGAACACGAAGTAGCGACCGTCGCAACCGATCCCGAGCATGGCTGCCCCGCTGCGACCGGTTTGCGTGGCGACGTCGGCAAAGCGGCGCGTGATCTGCTCCAGCACCCGGCGCGTTCCGGGTGACGACAGGTCGGGACCGAGACGCGACGAAGGATCGGCAGGGTTTTTGTACTCTACAAACACGCTGCCGTACACGGAGTCGACCACGCCCCGCAACAGCGTGTACTCATGCTGCCCCTCGATGCGAACGTTGAGCTGTTGACCCAGCACCGCCAACTGCCGCTCAACGGCGACGCGAATATCCTCCTCTTTCACGGCGCGCTCCGCCGCTCGCCTCAGCTCCTCAGCGAAGCGTTCGGCGAACTGTTCCAGCTCCGTGGCTCGCGTCTCGAACAGATCAGGCTGATGAGAGTCGACTCGTCTGCGCCGCGCCATGGCCTGAAGTATAGGAACAGGCGCGCGGCGGGTAAAGGCAGAGATATGCACGTCGGCGATCCGACTGAGAGGCGACGCTATCGAACGGGTCGCAGGTGCCGTGCCGAACCGTCTTGGGCCGGTCTCCTTCTTCCGCTCGCCCGCGTCTACGCTCGGAGTCCCGCCCGCTTGCGGCGTCGTTCCAGAAAAAAGTGGATGAACATGGGTGACAGGCTCAGCAGGATGACGATGACCACGGCCTTCTCCAGGTTGTGCTGAATCCAATCAATGCGGCCTAAGAAATAGCCGATCAGCGTCATGCTCGTCACCCAGCCGATGCCGCCGAAGACGTTGTAGGCCAGGAAGTACCGATAGGTCATGGAGCCGGCGCCGGCCACCACCGGGGCGAAGGTCCGCACGAACGGCATGAAACGGGCCACCACGATGGTCTTGCCGCCGTGTCGCTCATAGAAAGCATGGGCGGCCAACAGGTGGTCGCGCCGGAAGAAGCGGCTTTGCGGGCGATTGAAGATGGGCGGTCCAGCCTTGAAGCCGATCCAGTAGCCGACGGTATCGCCGACAATGGCGGCGAGGCTGAGGATGACGATCAGCCAGACGATCGGGAGCGTGTTTCCACCGGCGGGACTGGCCAAAAAGCCCGCCACGAACAGCAGGCTGTCGCCCGGCAGGAAGAACCCGACCAGCAGCCCGGTCTCGGCGAACACGATCAGGGTCATGATGGGGATGCCGCCCCACAGAATGAGCGTCTGGAGCCCTTCGGGCGTCGAGATCAGGTGCCAGAATTCGCGGATCAGGTCCATCGGAAGATTACGCTCGCGTGACAATTCGTCGAACACGCCGCGCAAAGAGGCGAGAACATACCGTGTGCGGTGTGCCTCCGCAATCCGGCTTTTTCGCGCCACACGCGTTTACGCGGCTGAAAACCGCATCGGCGACCGACCCAGGAGGACCAACGCCGCGGCGGGGCGTCAAAAACCCCGGTTTAGCCTTGATCTTGGGGTAGATGGCACTTAACCTATTAGAGTGTAGGGCTGGATACTTAATCAGGGGCAGGAGTCTTGGGGGCTTGGGGTGTACGCCCTCAGGCTCAACGAGCCTCGGCTGGGCCTGGAACACTCGCAGGGCGCTTGGCGCAAGAGCGTCCCCGCAGCCGGTTGGCGGATCGTGGGCCCGCGGGCGCAGAACGCGGTGATCCCCAGCGGCAAATGGCCCCAGCCTTTAGGGGGAGGATCGACCCATGGACCGCGATGTTTACGATGCGAAAGTGACCTTGGCGCACGTTTTGGCCCATACGGCCGACGGCGTCTTCGTGCTCGATAGCAGCTACCGGTGCGTATTGTTCACCCCGGCCTGCGAGCGGATCACCGGCTATTCCGCCAGCGAGGTTCTGGGGACAGACTTCCGCCGGGAGGAGGGAGGGAGCCGCCCCGGACCACCCGATCGGCCGCCGCTGCACACGTTGTGCCCCGACTGGCGACCCTTGCGCGATGAGCCGGATACGCTCCGAAAACAGCTACGGATCCGCCGCCAGGATGGCGCCACCGTGTGGGTCGAGGGGCAGTACACGGTGCTGCGCGACGAGGGCGGCCAACTCAAGGGCGTCATCGGCATTCTGCGGGTCCGATCCACCGCGGCCGTGAATGAGGAGCGACTTCGGGCCCCGCCCGCGGCCCTACCTCCCGACGACCTGCCCGACCTGCTCCGCGGCGAGACGCTCAAAACGGACGAAACCGGCGCGGCCCTGGACCAACCCCTGGACGACGTGTTAGCCTCTGTCGAGCGGCGGGCGATTTTGACCGCCTTGCGGCGTACCCAAGGGCAGCGCAGCCGGGCCGCCCGGGAAATGGGTATTTCCCGAAGTCGCCTGTACCGCCGCATGGAGGCGCTGGGGATTCATCCGCGCGACGAATTGTGACCCGAGCATCCCGTTGCCGGCCTGCCGGATCTCCCGGCCCCGGCGCGCCGGCGCTGCACGATCCTTACGGTACGCTGATTTGCGGCGACAACCTGCCGGTGAT
>JBGPAW010000178.1:0-7561 GCA_041480905.1 Phycisphaerae bacterium | reverse complement strand
TATGAATTCTATTGCCGCCTGCTGGAAAAGGTCATCCGGGCCGTGAAAGGCGAGCCCGACCCCACACCCCGGCCGGTACACCTGGAACTGAACGTGGCCGCGCATATCCCGCAGCAGTACACCGCGTCGGCCCGGTCGCGGGTCGAAATCTACCGCCGGCTGGTGGGCTGCCGGACGATCGCCGATCTACGGCAGTTGGAGCGGGACCTGACCGACGCGTTCGGACCTTTTCCGCAGACCGTGGGGACCCTGCTGGAACTGGCGGAAATCCGCGTGCTGGCTCGGGCGTGGAAAATCGACTCGATCATTGTGCGGGAACCTGATATCGTATTCACCGTGCATGATTTGGCCGAGGCGCAGGGCGCTTTCGTGGACGCTCCGGGGTCGGTCCGCATGCCCGATCCGCGGACGATTCACCTGCGTCCGCCGAGTCCGCGTTACCTCGAGCCGCAGACGATTCTACCCCTGTTGCGCAAGCTGCTGGCCCGAGCGGAAGCCAAGGAGACCGCGACCTGTGAACCCGGTTGATCGCTTCCTGTCGCCCCATGCGGGGCTGTTGGCCTTGCTTTGCTTGGGCTTGACCGTCCCAGGGTGTAACAAGGGCGACGCGATGACCGAGCACGCCAACCGCACCAAGGCGGAGACGCTCCGCGGCTCCGCGGCAGAGCGCCGGGAGCGGGTCGAGACGGCGAACAACGCGGACACGCCGGTCAGCAGGCTGTTCATCAACGACGACAAGATCGAGGTCGAGGACCTCCTCCGCCCGATCCGCCCGGCCCTGAGCGAGGCCGCCGGTTCGCTCACGTCGAGCGCCTACAGCCGGCTGCTCCACGACCGGATCACCGACGAGTTTCGCCGGCAGGCCCGGACCTTGTTGCTCTACCAGGAGGCGTCCAAGCGACTCAGCGCGCGCGAGGAAGAACTGCTGCAAGGCTTCGTCGATGACGCGGTGCGCAAGCGGGTGAACGGCGAGTTCGAGGGTCGCCAGGCCCGCTACGAAAGAGCGCTGGCGGAGCAAGGTCTGACCCTGCTGCAAGACCGCGAGCGCATCCGCCGCGAGCTGGTCGTGGTGCGTTTCCTGCAGCAGACGGTCACCCCTCGGGTACTGGACCCCACCCGGGCGGAACTGGTACGCTTCTTCGAGGAGCGCAAGGGAGAGCTCAGCAAGCCGGAGCGGCGGAAGATGTCCTTAATCGAAGTTCCCCTGGGTGACTCGGGCGGCGGGGTGAACGCGGCGGCCCACGACGCGATCACCCGAGCCCAGGCCGAATTGAACGGGGGGGGCGATTTTGCCACCGCCGCCAGGAAGTATTCGAAGGGACTCCATGCCGACGAAGGCGGGGCCTGGGACTGGCTGAGCCGCGGCAGCGTGCGGGAGCACTGGGAACCCGCGGTCGATCAGCTTTTCCTTTTGCAGGCGGGCGAGATCAGCCCGATCGTCGAGACGGCGGAGGCCCTTTTCATTGTGCGTTGCGACGCGATCGAGCCGGCCGTCGAGCCCGACTTCGAAGCCCTGCAGCCCGACCTGGTGCAGGCCTACCGTGACTTGCAGTTCAACCGCCTGGTGGACGAGCGGGTCCGCGAGCTGCAACAAAAAGCGGTCTTCGTTCCTGAGAACGCGGGTCGTTTCCTGCAGGCCGTCGCCGACGCCGCGCCGAAATCGAAAAAACCGTAAGGGGCAGAGCGAAGCCGAAGATGCGTCCCGTCCTCCAATCGTTCCTCATCCTGCTGACCGTGGCAGCCGTTGCGGTCTGGGGCGGGGGATGTGGGGCGGGCGTGTTCCACCTGAGGAAACCGCCGACCGCGCCGGCCGAAGTCCCCACCCCGGCGCTCATCGACGGCCGACCGATGATTACCGACTCGGACCGCCCGAGTGAGCTCCGCAGGCGGGAGGGCACCCGAGAAGACACCATCACGTTGCAGATGACGTTCGAGGTTTTGCGGGTGGACCTGCCGGTGCTGGGCATTCGCCATTCGCTGAAAATCTGGAACTACGTGGACGAAACCCAGCCGGACCCGCGTCTGACGGCCTTATTGGCCCGCAATGGTCTGCGTATGGGCACCGGGACGACGGAGGTTTGGCCGGCCTGGCGCGTCCTGTTCGACGCCAACCAGGCCAAAAGCGTGCAGGCCCGGCACGTCGTGCAAAGTGGGGCCCCCTTGAGTCTGTGTCTAGGGGAGATCAAGGAAGGCGAATCCCTCTTTTATTACCGTCGGGACGGGCGCCTGGTCGGGCAAACGTTCGCCGGCGGGACCAAATTCCTGCACCTGGATTATGCGCTCGATCCGGCCGATCCGGCGCGTACCATCATCAAGACCACCCCGGAGGTGCGCAAATTCAGCGCGGAGAAGCATTGGGAGAATGTCGATGGACGCCTCCAGGAAGTGCCGCGTTACGAGGGACGGGTCTTCGACGATCTGAGCGCCGAACTGACCGTAGGCCCCGGAGAGTTCCTGGTGATCGGTCCGAGTGAATCGGCGCACAACCCTTCCCTGATCGGGAGCCAGTTTTTGACGACGGAGGAAAACAACGTTACCTATGAGACGGTGATCTGCGTGACGCCGCAGGTTCTGCGCGTGGAGCGGTCCGGCCGGTAGGCTGATGATGGAGGAGCGCGAAAGGTCATCTCACAGCCCAGCACCGCGCTGCTCGGACGGCTATCTGCGCATGCTGTGCCAGCATACCGGCGTGGCTGTGGTGGCCACGGACGCGGAGCTGCGCATCCAGTTCTGGAACCGGGCGGCGGTTCGCCTGTTCGGGGCCGCCGCCGAGCAGATGTATGGTACGACGCTCCTCTCGGTCATCCCCCAGGACCGTCGGGCCGAGGCGGAGGGGATGCTGCGACAGGCCCTGTCCGACGGAGAAATCGGCGGGTTCGAGTTTTGTCACCGAGACGGCCAAGGGAATCCCCGCCAGTTCGCGGCTACGGTCTCGCCGGTGGTCAATGACGCCGGGGTGATCGTCGGCACGTCGGCCTGCTTGCGCGACATCACCAATCGTATCATCCTCCAGGAACAAGTGGCGCGAAACCGGAAGATGGCGGCGCTGGGGGCGATGGCGGGGGCCATGGCCCACTACTTCAACAGCATCCTCGGCGGCGTGATCACTAGCGTGGACTTTGCTTTGGCCTCCGATGACCCGGGGCTGCACAAGCGCGTGCTGGAGAAGACCGCCACGGCCATGGCGCGGGCGTCGCAATTGGGCGCCTGCTTACGTACCTTCGCGGAAGGCGACTTCCGTACGGCGGATTTGGCCGACCTGACGGAGACCGTCCTGAGCGTCATTCACGCCACGGAGTCGGACCTGAAGGGATCGGCCACCACGGTGCGAGTCAATGTCGATGCGATTCCGCTCACCGCCGTGCCCAATGCCCAGTTCCGCACGGTACTCAACAACGTGATCCACAACGCGATCGAAGCCATGCCCGAGGGCGGGGAATTGACGGTGGAATTGGGTCCCTTCGAGGGCGGTTACCGCATCCGCGTCCGCGATACCGGGTGCGGCGTTTCCGAGGAGGCCATGGACCGTATTTTCGAGCCGTTCTACAGCACCAAAGGGGGAGGCGGGGACGTGGCCCGTCCCGGTCTGGGGCTGGCGGTGGCCCACGGCCTCCTTCAAATGATGGGCGGGCGGATTACCGTCCAATCCAAGGTGGGCCAAGGGACCACCATCGAAATCACGCTGCCCCCCCACCCCAAACTGCCACCGGGCAAATAACCCCGGTGGTCCGGGTGCATCCGGCTTGGCTTTTCCGGGTAAAGGGGGGTAGAATGCCGACCCGCGAGTCAAGGGGAGTCCTCGGGACCGGCGGTGCGGTTACACCGGAACTCGCGGGGGGCGGCTCCGCAGCATTGAGGGTGCTACAGCGGAGGCCGTGTTCCATCCGATAACAGAGGAAGAGTGGGCACCAGGCCATGCCCTCGGGGTGCGTCGATGGGGTCGGAATCGAGAAAGAAAACCGACAAGCGCTGCATGCCCCCGTGCTCACACCACGGCCGGCTGCGGTGGGTGGTCGGGCTGGTGTTGTGCTCGGCCCTGGCGGTGCAGTGTCATCAAACGATGCGCTATCCGGCGGTGAAGACGGCTCCGATCAGCGTGGAGATCGTCCCGACCGCGGCGGTCATCACGGAATCCATGAGCGAGCCGGAGCGCCTGGCTCGCCGCGACCCACTCACGTTTTTCAAGTTTTGCTTGGCACAATACGATCGCAACGTTCGGGACTACCGCGTCACGTTCACCAAGCAGGAAATGGTCGGTGAGAAGCTCAGCCCCGAACAAGTGACGGAGGTCCGTTTTCGAGAGGCCCCCTTCAGCGTGGACATGGTCTGGATGCAGAATCCCGGCCGGGCCGACCGCGTGCTGTACGTCAAAGGCAGCCGCTTGGACAAAGCCGGCCGCGAGTTAGCGCTGGTCCGGCCGGCTGGTCTGCTGGGCGGCATCGGGTTGAAAGTGTGGCGCGAGATCCACGGTGGAGACGCCCAGCGTGAGGCTCGCCGCACCGTTGACCAGTTCGGGTTCAAGAACACGCTGGAGCTGATTATCAAGTACTCCGAACAGGCCGCGGCCGAAGGAAAGCTGGAACTGGAGTTCGTGGGCAACGGCGAGATCGACGGTCGGGCGACCTATGTGTTTGAACGGCGCCTGCCCTATGCCGGCGAGGAGGCAGTCTACCCCGACCGGTTGTTGGTCATCCACGTCGACAAAGAGTGGTTGTTGCCGACGGGGTGTTTCTCGTACGCCGACGACGACGGCGCGGACCTGCTCGGCCGATACCTGCTCACCGAGGCGGAGTTCAACGTCGGCTACGGCGACGCCGACTTCGACGCCAACACCATCAAGTTCTGATCACCATCTTACTCTGCACCGGCACCGGCGGGGACGGCCAGGCCGTTGGGTAGCGGTTTGGTGGCTTTGCACTTGGGGAAGTTCCCGCAGCCGAGGAACGGGCCGGTACGACCCTGGCGGATCACCATCTTCCCGCCGCACTCCGCGCACTCGATCTCCGTGGGGATCGGTTTGGGTCTTTGGGGCGCGGGCATCTCCAGTTCAGCCTGCTTCCTGGCTTCGCCGCGCAGGTTCACCGAGCACTTGCACTTGGGGAAGCCGGTACAGCTAAAGAATGGTCCGAAACGGCCGCGCTTCAGGGTCATCACGCTGCCGCACTCGGGGCAGTGCAGCGTGTCCTCGGGCAGCACCTCCACCACGGGTTTGCCCGTGCGCGTCCAGGCGAAACCGGGCGGCGGGGGACCCAACGCCGCCAGATCGACCTTGCCGTCGGCGGTCTTCGGCACGGTGCGGCGGACGGTCGTCCGCCTGGCGGTGCCGGTGGCGGCGGGCTTTGTCTTCGCGCCGTTCTTGCCGAGCACCCCCTGCATGGAGCCGCCGGCGGCCGCCACGGCCCGCAGTTCCTCCAGTTTGCCGGCGGGGAAGGTGTTGCGGCACTTGGGGAACCCGCTGCAGGCGATGAAGTCGCCGCGGCGACCTTTCTTGATGTGCAAGGGACTGCCGCACAACTCGCAGGTCAAGCCGGTCTCGCGTACCGGCTGGACCTGCCGTTCCACCCGCACGCCCTCCGGGAGGGGGGCGGTGTGCCGGCAGGCGGGGTAGCGGTCGCAGCCCAGAAAGGTCCGCATACCCGACCGCCTCAGTTTCATGGTACCCTCGCCGCACTCCTCGCAAGGACGTTCCAACTCCTCGGGGCGGACCAGGCGCAGCGGGGCGCCCTGTTTGTCGCAGGGGACGGTGTGGTCGCACGCGGGATAGCCGCTGCACCCCAGGAACGGCCCATGCCGCGACTGGCGGAGGACCATGTGCCGACCACAGCTTGCGCACTTGACGTCGACCTTGGTCGGCAGAATCGGCTGACCGTCACGATCGACGGTGTAGCTGCCTTTGCAGTCCGGGTAGCCGATGCAGGAGAGGAAACGCCCGGTGCGCGCCCAACGGTAGACCATGGGCTTTCCGCACTGAGAACAAGTGAAGTCGCTCGGCTCCGCGCGGGCCGGCTCCATCTCCTGGAAGGCCCGGTCCAGCGACTCCTTGAACGGTCCGTAAAACTCGCGGAGCACGGTGGTCCATTCGAGATGGGCCTCCTCGATCTTGTCCAGTTCCTCCTCCATGTGGGAGGTGAACTTAAGGTCCATGATCTGGGGGAAATGCTCGACCAGCTTCTCGGTGACGATGATGCCCTTGTCCGTGGCGTAGAGGCGGCGGTCGATCTGCTCGACGTAGCCGCGGTCCTGGATGTTCTGGATGATGGAAGCGTAGGTGCTGGGCCGCCCGATGCCCTCGGCCTTGAGGGCCTGCACCAGCGAGGCCTCGGTATAGCGCGGCGGCGGAGCGGTAAACTGCTGCTGGGGATCGATCTGCATCAAACCGACTTCCCGCCCGATCTGCAATTCCGGCAGGACCAAGTCTTCCCCGGGCGGCTTGGCGCTGACGCGCTGGAACCCGTCAAAGAGCAGGCGACGCCCGACGGCTTTGAAGACGGCTTCGCCTTCGGCGGTGTCGGCGGAGATCAGCACGGTGGTGGCGTCCCACTCGGCCGGCGACATCTGACAAGCCACAAAACGACGCCAGATCAAGTCGTAAAGCTTGAACTGCTCCGGCCGAAGCTTGCCTTTGAGGTCCTCAGGACGGCGCGTGACCTCGGTGGGCCGGACGGCTTCATGGGCTTCCTGGACCCGCGCACTCTCCTTGCCGTACACCGGGGGTTTCTCCGGCACGTACTTGGCACCGTACTGCGTGGCAATGAACTTGCGGGCGTCGGCGACGGCCTCGCGGCTCAGGTTGGTCGAATCGGTGCGCATGTAGGTGATCAGGGCGACGGGGCCTTCCTCATCCCTGAGGTCCACGCCCTGGTAGAGCGCCTGGGCGATGCTCATGGTCCGCGCCACGCTGAGCTTGAGCTGGGAGGAGGCGGCCTGTTGCAGCGTCGCGGTGGTGAAGGGCGCGGGCGGGCGGGTGGTGGTCCGCCGGGTGGAGAGGTCCGAGACGCGGAACCGCGGCGCGCGCGCCAGATCGCTGACGCCGACCAGGTCGATCGTTTTGAGACCTTTGTCAGCATAGTCTTCCCAGACACGCTCTTCGACTTCTTCGCAGTCAAAGCCCAGGGCTTCGGCCGCCACGCGAGCCTCGGCGGCGGTGGCGGCCGTGAACCGCCGACCACGCCACTTGATTAACTCGGTCTGGAGGCAGGCGCGCGTACCAAGCCAGGCCAACCGCTCTTTTTGGGTGCGACCTGAGTCGAGGTGAGCACCGCCTTCCAGAAAAGTCTCCCACTGCCGGGCCAAGTCCTTGGCTTTGGACTGATCGGTGGCGAAAATGCCCCGAATGATCCACGACTCCTGCGGAACGAACGCACGGATTCCCTGCTCCCGCTCGACGATCATGCGGACGGCGACGGACTGGACGCGCCCCGCCGACAAACCCTTGGCGATTTTGTTCCACAACAGCGGGCTAAGCTGGTAACCGGCGATGCGATCGAGAATGCGTCGGGCCTGTTGGGCGTTGACCCGGTCCATGTCCAGGGCGTGCGGATGGTCGAAGGCTTCCCGGATC
>JBGPAW010000177.1:0-7640 GCA_041480905.1 Phycisphaerae bacterium | reverse complement strand
TCCCCGACGCGCCACCTCGGCGTCCCAGCCCCTCGCACCCCGCGTGTCCCTCCCCACGCCCCCGCGAACCGGCCCAAGGCTCGATGGGATGGTAAACCCTTGGCCAACCTCACGCTCGCACCTGACCTGCGGAATCGCTGTCCCGCCGCCGTTTCCCGTGTGTGTTCGGGCAGATTACAATAGGCTGGGTTGTCGACCAGGAGCGGCGTATGACCATCGACCGGCTTCGTCAAGTGGTTCACGCGGAGCCATTCCGCCCTTTCACCATTTGCCTGACGGACGGGCGCCAGTTCCGGGTCCGGCACCCGGAATGCATGCTCATCCCCCCGGAGGCCGCCCGGACATTCGTCGTGGCGGAGTCCGGGGAGGACTACCGGATCATCGACTTGCTGCTGGTCAGCTCGATTGATTTCGTGGACGGCAAGGCGCGGCGACCAGGCCGACGGTACCTCAGCAGGTAGTATGATGGTCCGCATGGCGGACCCTACGTCGGAGAGGAACGCAATACATGGTCGTGAATCTCAAGGGCCGAAGTCTGGTTTCGCTGAAGGACTTCTCCACGGAGGAAGTCTGGCAGGTGCTCAAGAGCGCCGAGGCGCTCAAGCTGGCCTATTACCGCGGTGAGCGGCGGCCATTGCTGGCCGGCAAGACCCTGGCGATGATCTTCCAGAAGCCCTCGTTGCGGACGCGCGTCTCGTTCGAGGCCGGCATGACCCGTCTGGGCGGGCATGCCATCTACCTGGGCCCGGCCGACATCAAGCTGGGCGAACGCGAGACCACCGAAGACATCGCCATCGTCCTGTCCCGCTACGCGGACCTGATCATGGCCCGCGTGTTCGGACACAACATCGTGGTGGACCTGGCGAACTATGCGACCGTTCCAGTCATTAACGGTCTTTCGGATGAGGAGCATCCCTGTCAGGTGTTGGCCGACCTGCTCACCATCTACGAGAAGAAAGGCCGGCTGGAGGGTCTGAACTTTGTGTTCATCGGCGATGGGAACAACGTAGCCCATTCGCTGCTGTACGGTTGCGCCCGGGTGGGCATGCACTGCACGATCTGTACGCCGGCCGGCTATCGTCCTCTGGAACGGATCGTGGAGGAGGCGCAAGCCATCGGGCGGAAGACCGGTGCGCGGATCACGTTGGCCGGCGATCCGTCGAAGGCGGCTCAGGGTGCCGACGTGATCTATACCGACGTCTGGGCCAGCATGGGCCAGGAGGCGGAGGCGGAGAAGCGTCGCAGGGATTTTGCCGGTTATCAAATCAACGCCAAGCTGATGTCCGCAGCCGATGAGCAGGCCCTCATCCTGCACTGCCTGCCCGCGCACTATGGCGAGGAGATCGACTACGCCACGGCCCGGACGCCGAACTCGGTGATCTTCGACCAGGCCGAGAACCGCCTGCACGCCCAGAACGGCTTGATGGTGCTATTAGGGATTGTAAATAAATAGGGATGTCGCCGCGACCGTTGGCCAAGGGCGTACAGGAATTCAGGCCAACCGCAAGACGCGCGCGGGTGCGGCTGTGGAAATGGGAGTTGCAGCGTTTCGCCGACCAGACGGGTCTGACGCTCCACGTGTATCCTCTGCCGCCGGGCACCAGCAGGTGGAACAAGATCGAGCACCGCATGTTCTCGTTTATCAGCCAGAACGGGCGCGGCCGTCCGTTGCTGACGCGGGCGACGATCGTGAACCTAATCGTCCGGACGCAGACCCAGACGGGACTCAGCGTGCGCTGCGTGCTCGACCGGCGGCCGTGCCCGAAAGAGGTTAAGATCCGCGACGAACAGATGCAAAGGATGCGCTTGAAGCCGGAGCCCTTCCACGGTGAGCGGAACTATGCCATCCGGCCGCGATAGTAGTGGTCGTCCAGCCTGCGCCGTTTTTTATAGACGTTACGGCGGCGGCGCGATGAACCCTCCAGCGATCCAGCACCAGGAGAATCGGGCGCTGCCGGCAGCGAACCACGGTGCTGGAAGCAACATCCACCGTCCGTGCCGTTTCGCGGACCCCATACCCTTGCTCCAGCAACGCCACGGCCCGCCGGCGGTGCCGCTCCAGTTCCTCGGCGGTACCTTTGGGTCTCATCCTCCGTAGATCGGCACAATCCCTTTCGTTCCATTGGCTATTCAATCATCAATAGGAGAATTGCGAATTGCGGATTGTGGATCTGTCCTTGACGTGCTCGACGCCCGCCGGTGGCGAGGATGTCAAGGATTGCGGATTGGAAGGTCCCACACCAAGACGCGGAGAGGGTGGAGGAAACTGGTCTGGTGGGCGGTGCCCACCCAATTTGACTGGTTTTCTCTTTGGTTACACCCGGTGTGGAAAAATAAAAGCCGGATCAAACTACCCATAGGACCCCGCCCCAGCATTACACTCTGAATTCTCCAATCTTCCTTCAAACAATGCCGCCGGATTGTGATACAATCTCAGATGACTTCGGAGGCAAGGTCCATAACGTCGGGTCCGTAGTCGAAGAGCGGGGGTGAGCCGGGGAGGTTTAACATATTACCCGTTTTGGATGGGGCTGGGTGGCCCAGGTTCTTTGAACCTGGGGGATTGATTGTTCCGACCGGGGAGTCAAGCCTCGCCCCCGGGCGAGAAGAGATTCTTGCACTCGTGTAGTTGGTGAGAAGCAATGCGTCTTTGGGAACTGTGTCCGCTCCCTGACGGTCGCGGTTCGGATAAGATGCGATCAGCGTGACCAACCACACCAGGGAACGCGAGTCTCGAAGCAGCGAAGGAAAGGTTAAAGTGATGGGACGACGAGTCATCCTGGTCGTGTGGGCGAGCGTGGGATGGTGGGCGCTGGGTCCGCGCGCGGCACTGGGGCAATACGATCCACCAGCGGGCTACTACAACAGCGCGACCGGCACCGGCCTGACGCTGAAGAACAACCTGCACGACATCATCCACAACCACGTGGTTCGGTCGTATGACGCCGCCCGGTACTCGTTGCAACTCCTCGACCGGGACCCGAACGACCCCAGCCGGATCATCTTGATCTATACCGGCGCTTCCGTGCCCGGCACCTGGGACGCCGGGGCGACCTGGGACCGCGAGCATCAGTGGCCGCGGAGTCTGGGAGTGGGCACCTCCGGCCCGGACAACAGCGATGAGTTCCAACTGCGACCTTGCAACCCCAGCGTGAACGGGTCGCGGAGCAACTCCCCTTACGGGATCGGGGCGGGGTACTGGGACCCGCTGGCGGTGGCCCTGCCCGGCGTGAACGACCGCGGGGATTGTTCGCGGGCCATGTTCTACATGGCCGTGCGGTACGACGGCTCGGATGCCAACACCGTGGACCTGGAGCTGGTCAACGGCTATCCCGGGTCGAACCAGATGGGGGATCTGGCCCGCATGCTGGAATGGCACTACTCCGATCCGGTGAACGACATCGAGCGGCGCCGCAACCATCTGGTGTGGAGCAGTCAGGACAATCCGCAGTACTACCAGGGCAACCGCAACCCGTTCATCGACCGCCCGGAATTCGTCTGGGCGATCTGGGGCACGGCCCCCAATAACTCGAAGGTTTATCTGGGGACGACCGAACCTCCGGACGGGACCTCGACCGAGAGCGTCACCTTCCGGGTCATCAAGGACAGCGCTCTGCCCTCTCAGGTGGTGCCCCTCCACAAGATGGGGGACCATCCCACGACTTACGACGTGACCGTCGCCGGCGAGGCGACAGCCACCGAGGCCGGTACGGGCCTGGCGTTCGTTGGGGGCGTGCAAGACCGCGACATCCCGGTGGGCATCGTTTCCACGGCGACGGCCGGCCAGTACTCCGGCGTCGTGACCGTTGACAACACCGATCTGACCTCCGCTGGTACCGGACAGGGCTCCGCCGACGGGAACGACATCATCAGCGTAGCGGCGGAAGTGCTGGATCACTCGGAAGCATCGTTTAATGCGTGGAGCAATGAGGACGTGCTCATCATCGACTTCGGGACGGTCGCCGCCGGAAGCGGGGTGCAGATCCAGATCTTTTCGTTGTTCAACCTGGAGTCGACGCCGGAGTTCACGGCCGCACTCGATTTCGACTCCATAAGCGGTAGCGGGGATACCGCGACACTGTACACAGACTTGGTGGTCTTCAGCGGTCTGGCGGCTGGGAGTGATCGGACATTTGTCGCCTCCTTCGACACGCAAGTGGCCGCGGGGGCTTATCAGGCAGTCTATACCCTGGGCGTTTCGGATGAAGACGTGCCAGGGGCACAATCGGGGACCAGTCTGGTGCTGACGTTGCGGGGGGAAGTGGCTGCGTCGGCGCTTTTCCCCTTCGACGCCAACGGTGACGGCCACATCGACTTATTCGACTATACCAGATTCGAGGGCTGCATGACCGGCCCCGATGGCGGCCTGGTCGTGAGCCCTTGTGACAACCACGACTTCGATACCGACGGGGACGTGGACCTGGAGGACCACGCCGCCTTCCAACGGGCCTTCACCGGATGATCCGGTACCGGGTCACGGGCTTTCCGGGACGACGGCCGTTGACTTTGCAGGGGCTGGAGTACGTCCGCGGTTACGCAGGAAAGTCCGCAGGATCTTCAGGCCCGCCAGCAGGACGAGGGCCACTTGGATCAGTACGATCTCCCACCAGCGGAGCTCCAACCAGACGGCGGAAGCCGCCAACAGGCCGTAGCGGCCGGAGCGACCCAGCAGGTAGGCGAGGAAAAACCGCCACCGCGAGTAGCGGTCCACGATCGCCAGCCAGCGGACCACATCGACCGGAATAGGCAGGACGGCGATCACGGCAATGACCATGAAAGGAGCCGTCTCAAACCAGCGTGCGGCCACCTGGTAGGCGTGGGTGCGGCGAAGCCGGGCAACGCGCCCATACCGGAGTATAAAAGTGATCAGGTGATACTCGTTGAGGTTGGCCATGGCCGTGGCGAACGCGCAGGCCCCTGCTACCACCAGTGCGCGCAGCGGGACGGACTGAATCAAGCCCACCTCGCCGCTGGCCAGCAGCATCACGATCCAGGCCGTCGGCGCCGGAAAGAAAGCGCAGCACAACGACAGGTAAAACAGGGCGATGCACATCAGCCAGACGTCTTGGGCAGCCGGCGTGCCGTGCTCATAGCGGGCAAACGACGCCAGGGCGACCACGGTGAGCAACCCCAGCCAGAGGAGGAAGGAGACGAACCACCGCCGCAGGCGGAGACCGTCCGCCGGCACGCCGGCGGGGCCGCGGGCCCAGGCCCACCAATTGCGCCGCCCTTTGGCCGGCGGCGAAAGGGGACAGGCACCTCGCCACGCGGGATCCTCGACTCCCGAGTCGCGGTCAGGCTCGGAGCCGGTCCCCTTTAGCCGCGGACTATGGTTGGAGGCGTCCATCTTTCATCAGCAGCACGCGGTCGGCCGATGCCGCCCATTGCCGGCTGTGGGTGATCATCACGATGGTCATGCCGCAGGCGGCGTGAAAATGCTTGAACAGCGCGATGACCGCGGCCGCGTTTTCGGAGTCGAGGTTGCCGGTGGGTTCATCAGCCAGCAGGAGGGCGGGGCGGCAGGCCACGGCGCGGGCGATGGCGGCGCGCTGCTGCTCGCCGATGGACAGATGGGCCGGCTTGCGGTGGGCGACCGCCGCCAAGCCGACCTGGCCGATGACCTCATCCACCTGCCCGTCCACCGCCAAACCACGCAGGTGCAAGGCCAATTCGACGTTCCGCCGGGCCGACAGCGTACCCAGCAGGTTGAACCGCTGAAACACAAAGCCGATACGTTCGCGGCGTACCCGCGTACGCTGGTGATCGGAGAGGCGGAGGCAATCCACGCCGGCGACGCGGAGCCGCTCCGCGGAGGTGGGCGGGGTCATCAGGCCCAGAGTGTTCAGCAGGGTGGTCTTGCCGCAGCCGGAGGGGCCCATGACGGCCAGGAATTCGCCGCGCTCCACGGTCAGGTCGACCGCGCGCAGCACGTGGGCGAAGGTGTCGCCGTCGCGATAGTCCTTGCACAGACCCCGAACCTCGAGAATCGCGTCAGCCATCTTGCGGCGTTACCCTCGTCCCCGGTTGGGTGCAATGGAAAATGGAAAATGGAGAATGGAAAATGAAGAAGGGCAGGCTGCCGTTCGACCCCCGTGGCTCGTTTTCCATTTTCTATTTTCCATTTTCGATTTCTTCTTCGTATCTTTGGGCCTTGGTGGCAGAAACTGGCCGCGTCATTCGTATGACAACGCCGTGGCGGGATCGAGCCGGGCGGCCCGATAGCCCGGATACACGGCACTGAGCGCCCCGCCCAGGATGCCGACCAGCACCGCCGCCCCCAGCCACCGCCCCTCGATACTCACCGTGTTGAGCGGCAGCAGGGCCTCGATCAGCCACTTGGCCACAAACGCCAGGGCGATGCCGATGCCGGTGCCTACGACGCAAAGCACCACCGCCTCCAGCAGCGTGTTGGCGAGCAGCCGCCGCTTGGAGGCTCCCAAGGACTTCAAAAGGCCGATCTCGCGGGTCCGCTCGAGCACCAGCGTGTACATGGTCATCATGATGAACAAGAAGCAAACCACCAGAGCCATGACACTGGCTGCGGTCAAGTACATGTTGACCTGCGCAAAACTCTCCTGCAGCATCTGCCCATAGCGCGATTTAAGCTCGACTGTGGCCCCGGTCAGGCCCTCCAAGACTTCGGCGGCACGGTCGGCCAACGCGGCATCGGTCAGCTTGACGAAGAACATGCTCGACCAGGGGACGCCGCCGTTGAGAATGTGCCGCAACGTCTGCAGCGGAGCGAAGACGCGCCCGGCCACCCCAGATTCGACGATGCCCACAATGGTGAACGAGTGGTCGAAGAGGGTGGTCCGGTCGCCCACGCGATACCCGCCGGCGCGGGCCAGGCGGGAATCGATGAGCAGTTCGCAGGCCGGGGCCAGCATCGCCTCGCTGACCTGTTCCGGGTCGTAGCGCCGGCCGTCGCGGCGCAGGGCCAAGAGCTGCCGTTTGAACTGGGCCGCCCCCTCGAACAGCCGCCCCTCGCGCAGGCTCCGCGGACCGAGGAATTCCCCGATCTCGTCGGGATCGACGCCGAACACGCGCTGCTGCTGGCCGCCCAGGCGGACCGTCTCCAAGAAGACGGGGACGGCCTTCTTGACCAGTTTCCGCCCCCCCAGCGTCGCGGATTCGAGCTGCTGTACGTAGCCGTCCGAAAAGATAGCCCCGCCCTGGAAGATGACGTTGGCGTGCTTGGGCAGCACGAGCAGCTCGGCGTCCACGCTCTGCATCCGATCGGCCACTTCCCGGATCATCCCGTGCGACAGGCTCAGTTGCACGATCAGCAGGGCAATGCCTACCCCCACGGCGCAGGCGCAGATGGCGCTGCGCAGCTTGTTGTGCAGGATGTTGGCCAAGGACAATCCCAGCATCTTCGTCTCCACGGTGAACCGTGGGAAGTATAGCCGAGCGTACCCGGCGTACCAACCGTCCAGGGAGACATCACTTCGTGTCTTGGTGCCTTTGCGGCGAATCATCCAGGTTAGCATCCGGGTCCGTGACACTTTCGGCGGGGTGGGTGGCCCAGGTCCTTTGGACCTGGGGAAGCGATTACCTCGGACCACGGAACCGCACGATGCCCAGCTTCCTTGCCCTCACAGGCAATCGCTCCCCCACCTCCAGAGGAGGTGGGGCACCCG
>JBGPAW010000176.1:0-7648 GCA_041480905.1 Phycisphaerae bacterium | reverse complement strand
ATCACCCGGTGGCAGCAGGACTTGGTGCGGGACGCGTCGGGCAAGTTCCTTTACGTGCGCGACGCCGAGTCCGGTCAGCTTTGGTCGCTGGCTCCAGCGCCGACCTGGCCAGCCTACGAACACTACACGTGCCGGCATGGGATCGGCTACACCACCTTCGTGACGGAGTTCAGCGGCATCGGGGCGGAATGGACCCTATTCTGCGACCCGGCCGAGACGGTCGAGCTGTGGCAGGTGGGGCTGCGTAACCGCTCAGGGCGACGACGGCGCCTGCAGTTCTTCCCCTATGTGGAGTGGTGCTGCGGGGTCGCGCCCGACCCGCGGCGCGAGTTTCACAAGCTATTCCTGGAAACGTGGTGCGACGAGCAGCGCTCGGCGATCCTGGTGCGTAATCACATGTGGGAGGTGCCCTCCCCGCGCTTTGGACATTGGAACACTGACTTTCCCTATGTCGCCGCGCTCGCTGCGACCGAACCGGCGGACGCCTTCCAGGGTGACAAGGGGGCGTTTCTGGGTCGCTACGGCACCGCCGCGGCGCCGCGCGCGCTCGACGAAACGGATTGGACCCCACGATTCGGGCGGCACGAGGATCCCGTCGGCGTCATACGCTCGTCCGTGGTCCTCGAACCGGGTGAGAAACGGCAAATCGGGTACGTGCTGGCCATCGATGAAGATGCTGGGGCGGTTGGCGCCCTGCTCGACCGCTTCCGCAAGGTCGAGGTCATCGGCCGGTCGCTCGCGGCCGCGAAAGAGGACTGGCGCCGGCGCCTGGCCTTGCACCGAATCGATACGCCGGACGAGTCGGTCAATTACTTGGCCAACGACTGGCTGCGGTACCAGGCCATCTCCGGGCGGCTGTGGGGGCGGTGCGGGTACTATCAGCAGAGCGGGGCATACGGGTTCCGCGACCAGTTGCAGGATTCGCAGGTGTGGTTGCCCATCGAAGCGGCCCGATGTCGTGCGCAGATCAACCTGCACGCCGCGCACCAGTTCGCCGACGGCTCGGTGTACCACTGGTGGCATCCGCTAACCGAGCAGGGTCACATCACGCGGATGACCGACGACCTGCTCTGGCTGGCCTTCGTGACTGCGAGCTACCTTAAGGAGACGGGCGACTTCGGGATTCTCCAGGATGCGGCGCCGTTCCTGGATGACCCGGCAGCCCATCCGCTGCTCGAGCATGTGCAGCGGGCGTTTGCCCGCGCGTTCCAACGCATGAGCCCGCGCGGACTGCCCTATATCGGTGCCGGCGATTGGAACGATGGACTGAGCGCCGTCGGGCTCCAAGAAAAGGGCGAGTCCATCTGGCTCGGCCATTTCCTTGCCGGGTTGCTCGCCGACTGGGCCGAGGTGTATCGCCGGATCGGGGCCGTGGTGGAGGCGGATGACTTTTCGCGGCGGCGCGCGGCGCTCGTCCAAGCGATTAACGAACACGGCTGGGACGGACGCTGGTACCTGCGGGCGACGCTCGATGACGGGGCAGAGCTGGGCTCGGCGGCCAGCGACGTGGCCCGGATCTTCCTGAATGCGCAGATCTGGGCTGTGCTGAACGATGTGGCCCCACCGGACCGGGCTGCGGCGTGCATGCAGGCCGTCGAACAGCACCTCGTGACGGAGGTCGGGCCGCTCTTGCTGACGCCGGCGTTTCGGCAGCCAAACGAGCGTATCGGGTACATCACGCGTTATGCTCCCGGTCTGCGCGAGAACGGTGGGGTGTACACGCATGCGGCATGCTGGGCCATCGCCGCCGCCTGCAAGATGGGCAATGGGGAGTTGACCGGCCGGCTGCTGAACGCCTTGAATCCTGCAAAACGCGATCCCGAGCGCTACTGGGCCGAGCCGTACGTCACGCCCGGCAACATCGATGGTCCTGAGTCACCTTACTTCGGCCGCGGCGGGTGGACCTGGTATACGGGGTCGGCGGCTTGGCTGCAGCGCGTGATCACCGATTGGGTGTTGGGCGTGCGGCCGGAGTGGGATGGTTTGCGCGTGCAGCCGTGCCTGCCGCCGGACTGGTCGCACGCCTCGATCCGTCGCCGGTTCCGCGGCGCGGATTACGCGATCGACATCGAGCGCAGTGCCGAGCCGTCCGCGCGCGGCCGCGTGACCGTGAGTGTCGACGGCGAACCGTTGCCGGAGAATCTCATCCCGCCGCCCACGACGCTCGGCGAGCAACACAGGGTCGTTGTGCGCTACTGAGACCACGAGGGGGTCAGCCCTCCGGGTCCTACCCTTTCAGCCCGGTCGTGGCGATGCCGCGGATGAAGGTGCGCTGCGCGAGCAAGAAGAGCACCAGAACGGGAATGACGGTTAAGGCGGTGGCAGCCATCAGTTGATTCCAGGGCGTGTCGCCGGACTTGCTCTGGAGGAACTGCAAACCCAGCGCCAGCGTGAACTGCTCCTGGTGCGACAGATAGATCAGCGGGCCGACCAGGTCATTCCAGATGGCCAGGCAATGGAACAGCGCCACGACGGCCAGCGCGGGCTTGGAAAGCGGCAGGGCGATGCGCCAGAATACGCCCCAGGTCGAGCACCCGTCGATCCGCGCGGCCTCCTCCAGATCGCGCGGCAGGCTCAAAAAGAACTGCCGCAGCAGAAAGATGTTGAACGCACTGCCGAACCAGGCCGGCACCCACAGCGGACGGAAGGTACCGATCCACCCCAGGTATTTGAAGACCATGTAGGTCGGCACCATGATGACCGGAAACGGGATCATCATGGTCGCCAGGCAGGCCACGAACATGGCCTGCCGCCCGAAGAACGGCACGCGGGCGAATCCGTAAGCGGCCACTGCGCTGGCGAATACCATCCCCACCAGGCTCAGCGCCAGAATGATGAGTGTGTTGCGCGTGTAGAGCGGGAAGTCAAATGCCTCGGAGCGGATGACGTCGGCATAGGGCTGGATGGTCGGCGCGCGCGGTAAGAAGGTCGGCGCCAATACCTCAGGCGCCGGCTTGAGCGAGACGCACACCATCCAGAGGATCGGCAAGAGGAACAGCAGCGCGGCCAGACCCAGCGCGGTGTACACGGCCAGGAGGGCGCCTCGGGATTCGGTGGCCGACAGCATACCGTGCGTACCTCCTGCGGCGCGTTTCGCGCCGCGGGGCTCAGGCTCCGCGATAGTGCACCGCCCGCCGGCTCAGCAGGAATACCAGGCCGGTCAGTGCCACAATGATGAGCATCTGAATCCAGGCCATGGCGCTGGCATATCCCATTTTCAGATAGCGAAACGCATTGTCATAAAGGTACATGGTGTAGAAGTACGTCGCCCGGTCCGGGCCGGGACGCATCCGCCACATCACAAACGGCAGTGCGAAGACCTGCATGGCGGTGATCAGCCCGATGACGACGTTGAACAGGATCACCGGACTGAGTCCCGGCAGCGTCACGTGCCACACGCGCCGCCAACGCGAGGCCCCGTCGAGGAGCGCCGCTTCGTAGAGCGTCTCGGGGATCTCCTGCAAGCCGGCCAAGTAGATCACCACCGGCGACCCCACGAACCACAGACTCACCAGCACGAGTGAGAACATGGCCCACTGCGGCGACTCAAGCCATAGCGGTCCCGCCAGGCCTGCGGCCCGAAGAGAGCTGTTGATCAGACCGTACTCGGGGTTGAGCATCCACATCCACACCGCGCCCGCGGCCACCAGCGGCACGACGGTCGGTAGGAAAATGCACGCCCGAAACCATGACTGGCCGCGTACGGGCTGATTCAACAGCACGGCCAGCCCGATTCCCAGCGCCGTGCTGAGGGGGATGGACAAGGCGGCGAACCACAGCGTGTTCAGCAACACTTTGTGAAACACCGGATCGCTCAGCAGGCCGCGATAGTTCTCCGCCCCGACGTAGACCGGCGGCTGGAGGAGAGGATAGTCGCAGAAGCTCAGGTACAGCGACAGGCCCATCGGCCCGGCCAAAAGCAGCACGAACCCCAGCCACCACGGCGCGGTCCAGGCCAGTCCCTTCAGCAGTTGACGGGTGCGGGAGCTCACGGCTCGGCGACTCCTGTACCCATCGTAAGGGCTGTGGCGTCGGCTTCCGCACGGAAAGCGACGGGCGCGTTCCCACGGCGCTTGGCGGCCATCGCGTGGTAGTCATCCACGATGCGGTCAACCTTGGCCTGTGTATCGCGTATGGCCTCGAGCGGCGGCCGTACCCCGCGCAGGATGGTCTCGTGCATCGCCAGCAACTCGGACCAGGCGTGCGCCCACATCGGCATGGCCGGAAAGCCGAAGGCGTACGGGGAGGACGCCAGCGCGTCGAAGGTGCGAATGTGGGGGTTGGGGTGCCTGGCGAAGAAGTCGGAGCCCGGCGTGCGAAACGGCGAGGCTTTGCCATGCTCGCGGCACAACTCCTCCAGGTTTTCCTGCCGCAACACGAATTGCAGGAACACCATGGCTTCGCGCGGGTGTCGCGAACCGTGCGGGATCACGAACACGTCGGCGCTGGCGAACACGTTTTGCCGTTCGGCCGTCACCGATGGAAAAGCCGCTACGCCGTAGTTGAGATTGGGGGCGTAGGTCTTGGCCCAGTTGGCCAGCCAAGGTCCCTGAAACACCATGGCCAAGCGCTCGCTGAGGAAGGGATTCTGCGCTCCTTCGATAGCGCCTGATGTGGCTTCGAACTCGAGAACGCTGCGGTTGCCCAGGGCCGCCCGTCGTTCGACGATCCATTGCGCGGCCGCCCGGCCGGCAGGCGTGTCCAGCGTGAAGTGTTGGCCGTCCCAGAGCCGCCCGTCGAAGAAGTTCGGCCAGACCCAATGCCACCAGCCCAGCATCCCCGGCGAGGTGGTGAAGCCCAGTTGGGCGATACGCTCGCCCTTGGGGTCGGCCGGATCGCGGCGCGTCAAGCGCAGCGCATACTCGTTGAGTTCGGCCGTGGTGCGCGGCGGACGGTCCGGGTCGAGACCGGCCTCACGGAAAAGGCGGCGATTGTAATACAGGGTGATCGTGTACGGCGTGCTCGGCAGGGCCACCAGCCGGCCTGCGTAGCGGCCGATGTCCAGCCAGATGGGCTTGAAGGATTCGAGGGGGATACCGAATTCCCTGACCAGGTCATCAAGCGGCAGAAGCGCGCCTTGATCGGCGTACTGCGGCACGATGTAGTCATAGATGCCGGCCACATCCGGTGGATCGCCGCCCGCAGTGGCGATGAGCAGGCGCTGGTCGATGTTGCTGACCGGACAGTATTCGACCCAGAGGTGCCTCTCGGCCCCGACAGTGCCATTGAAACGCTCGACCAGCCGCTTCATGGCCAGACCTTCAACGCCCGACCACTTCTCCCAATAGCGGATCACGACCCGGTCGGCCGGCATGTGCGGGGCGCGCCGCGGACCGAAAACGAGCAACACAAGCGCCGGCACGCCCAGGAGCACAACGAGAATCGTCCCACGAACACTCATATCCGATCACGAAGCTCTCGCGAAGTGGCACGCTCCGTCGGCCGCTCAGGGTACCTCGAACACCTGCTGATAGCTGTCGTAGTCGCCAAGGTCGACATCCAGGTCCCCGTCCAGGTCGGACCCGTCAAACTGGGCCGCCGTACATCCCGGTGGCGGTGTGCTGATGTTCGGCCCGGTCATGCAGTTTGCAAACAAGGCATAGTCGGTCAGATCCACGTTGCCGTCGCGGTTCACGTCACCGAGCCGGTAGGCGTAGACGCGGATCACGTCGAGGTTGACCCCATAGGTTCCGCCATTAGTATTCACGATCCGAAGCGTGTGATCGCCCGGACCGACGGGGCCGAGCGCGAGGCTCGGCGACGTGATGAACGTCGTCCAACCGCCGGAATCCTGGGTGGTGAAACGCCCGATCTCGACGCCGTCCCATTCGACCGCCAGCACATTGCCGGGCACGTCCTCGGAATATCGCATCTCGAGGCGATAATCGCGGCCGGGCTGCCAATAGTTCTTGACCACGTAGGTTACGCTGTTGCCGGCTGCCGTGCCCAGTTGCAGCGTGTAGTTGCCCGAGGCTTCCGGGTGGTACTCGTTTACCATCCCCCCGCCAGGCGAATGGGCGTCCCACTGCTCCGCTTCGCGCGCGTAGATCAGATCGTGGACGTCCCCCGCCGGCCAGAAGACCAGGTCCATCGTGTTGGCCAGGGGAGCATACGCACCCGTCCGCTGTCCGACGGCGTTGTTGGACAGGTAGTTTTCAATCGACAGGAGGAACGCGCCTTGGCCGAGGCAGATGAACTCGTTCGAAAACCAGAAGGAACTGCCGGACGTGTTGTAAGCATCAACGAGCCCGTAGATGCGCCACAACCGCGGGATGCCGGCCACGTCGTCGAAATCCTCGTAGTAGTGCCGCAGAGCGGAGAGCGCCAGGTTGCCTTCCGGATCCCCGTAGAAGAACGTCAGCGTTGCTCCCGCGGCGGCGCAAGGGATCGTGCCATTATCATTGTCGGGGTCGGCGTTGAGCCGCGGCCGAGCGAGGGGGGCGTAGTACGCGGCGCCGGGCACGGTCGAGTCGGAAATGCCCCAAGCATCGGGACCATAGGTTGAGTAAGTGCCCGACTTGTCGATGGCGAACTGCCGTTCGCCACGCGTGGCCGACCAGGAGTTACGCAGCCAACTGACCGGCGTCTTGGTCGCCCGATCGGTCCGGTCCCGGAGATCGAGCCAGTTCTGGGCCTGATAGTAGGTGAATTGCGTCCCGGTCCATGAGGCATAAGCAGCGTAGCTCGCGTAATGACGCTGTTCGCGGCGCCAGCCGTAAAACACGTCGAGCGGCACGGGATGCGTCGTCGAGCACGCCGCAAGCAACGTCATGGTCATGACCTCATCGGTGTACACATCCCAGTGGCCGGCAAAGCCGGTCTCCGGCTTCCATTCCATCCAGATTTGCTTGGGGCCTGCGTCGTACATGTACGGCCAGTCGACGCGGTCCAGGATGAAGTTGGCGAAGGCCCGCACGTTGCCCTCGTCGGTCGACGGGCCGTCGAAGTACACCAGGGCATTGATCACACCCAGGTAGAGCAGCGTCGAATCGATGGACGACAGTTCGCTGGACCAGACCCGCAAACCGGTGGTGCTGTCGAGCATGTGATAGTAGAAGCCGTGGTAGCCGCAATACGCGCTCTCGTTCGGCACGCTGCCCGCCGGTCGCTGCGGCTTGGTCGCCAACGTCTGCAAAACCAGCATGGCCCGCGCGGCGGCTTCCTCGCGGGTCACCCAGCCGTGATCGACGCCGATGGGCAGGGCGGCCAGTTGATAGCCGAGACCGGCGATGCTGGTAACGGGTTCGTTGGTGGCCCGGTCGGGGGCGAAACCCGTCGTCGGATTAGCGAGGTCCCAGAAATACCGAAAACAGCGGTAGGCCATCGCCTCCAACAGAGCATTGTCGTCGGCCGGCTCCGGCGCGTCAGTCTGGATGTAGATCTCGTCGAAGTAAAGCGTGCCGACTTTGTCGAGATCGTCGCTGTAGTCGCGCTGGACGATGAAGGCGAGCTCGGTGAGTCGCGACCGATCGACGCCACGAAAGGCGGTGGTCAGATCGACCGCCTTCTCAGCCCACGCCTTTGAGTACGAGTAGTAGGCCCAGTTCGTTTCCATCCAGGCGAAATCGTAAGGCGCCGTCTCATCAATACCGCACTGATCCTCGCCCGCGAACACCACGCTCGGGCTGCTCGTGTAAACAAACCGCCT
>JBGPAW010000175.1:0-7660 GCA_041480905.1 Phycisphaerae bacterium | reverse complement strand
GTCTTCTGCACCAGTTCGCCCACCGTCTCGATGCGCGCCGCCTCCAGGCAATTACTGGCCCGCACCGACAACTCCAACTCGCTGACCGGACGTTCCAGCTTCGCCTGCAGCTCGGCCACGTGGTCCGGGGTCACCGAGACCGCCATCGCCGTTTCCGTGACCATCTCGCTGCCCAACTCGTGGTACATCACGAACGGATTGAGGTGCTTCCGCAGGATTTTGGCCGCCTCCACCAGGGCGTCCGCCGGCAGAATGGTGCCTCGGGTCCACACTTCCAGGATCAGCCGGTCGTAGTTGGTCCGTTGACCGACCCGGGTCTCTTCGGTCTTGTAACGGACCCGTTCCACCGGGGAGAAGACCGAGTCCACGGGAATCACCCCGATCTCCTGCTCCGGCCCCATGTTTTCCTCGGCGGTGGCATACCCGCGCCCGGACCGCGCAGTCATGTCCATCTTGAAGTTCACCTCGGCGGTCAGGGTCGCCAGCAACTGGTCCTGGTTCACGATGGTGATCGCCGGATCGGCGACGATGTCGCGGGCCCGCACCTCTCCTTTGGCGTGGCGCGACACCGACATGGTCTTGGACTCGTCGCTGTCCAACCTGACCACCAGGCTCTTAACGTTCAGGATGAGGTCGGTAACGTCTTCGAGCACACCGGGGAGGGTGGTGAATTCGTGGGCGGCCCCGGCGATCTTCACCGAGGTGACCGCCGCCCCCCGCAGGCTGGACAGCAACACGCGACGGAGCGAATTCCCCACCGTGGTGCCAAAACCACGTTCAAACGGTTCGATGATGAACCGACCATACCGGTCCGTGCTGACGTTCTGGTCCAGCTCGACCTGACTGGGCAGTTCCAACCCTCGCCATCTGATTCGCATTGGGTCCTTCTCCTAGCATCCCCCGTCGGGAAAGGGGCGTCCTCCGGACTACCCCGCTCCGGCGACCACGCACCGGGTTCAGCGGCTGCACATCTCGACGATGTACTGCGTCTGCACCGGGATCTGAACGTCCTCGGGCGTGGGCAGGGCATGCACCACGCCTTCCAATTTGTTGGCCTCCAGAGCCAGCCACGACTGGACGGCCGGGCCGCCACCGTCTCCCACCGCCGCGCGAATCAGCTTCTGACTCCGTTCCGAAGGTCGCACCGTGATCTTGTCGCCGGGTCTGGTGAGATAGCCGGGACGGTTGACCCGTCGCCCGTTTACCTGCAGATGACCGTGGGCGATGACGATCCGCGCCGCCCGACGCGACGGCGCAAACCCCAGCTTGCAGATCACGTTGTCCAAGCGCCGTTCCAGGATGGTCAGTAGCTCGGCGCCGGTGTTGCCCGGGGCCCGTTCCGCCATCCGGAAGTAACGCATGAACTGCTTCTCCAGCACGCCGTAATAGCGTTTGACCTTCTGCTTCTCGCGCAGACGCAGGCCGTAGGAGCTCGGCTTCCGCCGCCGCCACGCGTGCATGCCCGGCGGCGAGCTCCGCCACGAGCGTTCCATGGCGCACTTGGCCGTCTCGCAGCGCACGCCCTTGAGCATCAGCTTGACGCCTTCGCGCCGGCACAGCCGGCAGACCGGACCGAGATATCGTCCCATGGTTCGTCCCTTACACCCGCCGCCGTTTGGCCGGTCGGCAACCGTTGTGTGGAATCGGGGTCACGTCCTCGATCGACTGGATGCGCAGACCCGCCCCCTGCAGGGCGGTGATGGCCGACTCCCGGCCGGACCCCGGACCTTTCACGCGGACCTCCACCTCCTGCATGCCGACTTTGCGGGCCGCCGAGCCCGCCTGCTCACCCGCCCGCTGGGCGGCGAACGGCGTGCTCTTGCGCGTACCCTTAAACCCGACCGTACCGGCCGACGCCCAGCACACCACCTCGCCGTTGGCGTCGGTGATGGTCACGATCGTGTTGTTGAACGTGGCCTTGATGTGGGCGATGCCCCGGGCCACGTTCCGCCGCACCCGGCGCTTACCGCCGCCTCGCTTAGCCACGGTGCATCTCCTTCACGCCCTTCTTCCCGGCGACCGTCTTCCGCGGACCCTTGCGCGTCCGCGCGTTGGTCCGCGTCCGCTGCCCGCGCACCGGCAAACCCCGCCGGTGCCGCAGACCGCGGTAACACCCGATGTCCCGCAGCCGCGTGATGTTCGACTGCACCACCCGGCGCAGCTCGCCCTCCACCTGGTAGTTCCGCTCGATCTGGCCGGCCATCCGCGAGAGTTCGTCCTCGGTCAGGTCCTTCGCCTTGGTCATCGGGTCGATGTTGGCCTCTTTGAGCACCTGCGCCGCAACGTACGGCCCCACTCCGTAAATGTAGCGGAGGGCGATCCGGATCTGCTTATCGTTGGGAATGTCGACACCTACGATACGGGGCACGGACAGTCTCCTTAGCCTTGACGCTGCTTATGACGCGGGTTGGCCGTGCAGATCACCCGCACGACTCCCTTGCGCTTCACGATCTTGCAGTTCTCGCAGATCCGCTTGACGCTCGCTCGCACCTTCATCCTATTACCTCCGCCGGGCGGGCCTTTCGCATCCCCCCGCTAGGTCCCATCGGTCAGGACCGCGGCGCCGTTTTCGGTGACGGCCACCGTATGCTCGAAGTGCGCCGCCAAGCTGCCGTCCCGCGTCACCACCACCCAACGATCCGGATGGGCGTAACGCACGCCGGCGCCCCCCAGGTTCACCATCGGTTCGATCGCCAGAGTGAGCCCCGTCTCCAGCAGGAAATCGGACTTCTTCTGCGAACGGTCGTGGAAATTGGGCACCTTGGGCTCCTCGTGCATGTCTCGCCCGATCCCGTGCCCGACGAACTCCCGCACGACCGAAAAACCCTCGCGCTCTACGAAGGCCTGCATCTGCCGGGCGATCTCGCTCCACATCCGCCCGGCCCGGATTTCCCGGATCGCCAACTCCAGCGACCCGCGGGTGGCGTCCAGCAACCGTTTCACTCTCTCGTCCACTCGGCCGACCGGGAAAGTCCGCGCCGAGTCCCCACAATAGCCGTTCAGCTTGACGCCGCAATCCACGCTGACGATATCACCCGCTTTCAGCTTCCGCTCGCCGGGTATTCCATGCACCACCTCTTCGTTGACACTGGTGCATAGCGCCGCCGGAAAGGCGGTTTTGGCGTGCGGCGTACGCACGCCCTTGAACAGCGCGCGCCCCCCCGCCCGCACTATCATCTCCTCCGCCACGGCGTTCAGTTCGCCGGTGGTCACACCCGGTCCGACCAGTTCCTCCATCCGTTCCAGAACGCGCCAGACCAGCCGTCCGGCCTGACGCATCAATTCGATCTCGCGAGCACTTTTCAGGACGATCCCGGCACCACGCCTAGCGCTGCTCGCCATGCACGTAGGTTCCTCCCGCCCGCGGCGCCAAAGGCTAGCGCGAACCACGGATGGGGCCTTCCGAACCGAGAAATCCCTTGTAGTTCCGCATGATCAAATTCGCCTCGATGCGCTGTACCAGATCGAGCGTCACGCTCACCACGATCAGCAACCCCGTTCCGCCGAGAAACGCGGAAACCTGAAACGGGATGTTCATCCAGGCGGCCACAATGGTCGGGATCAGCGCGATCAGGGCCAAGAACGCCGCCCCCACATAGGTGATTCGGCCCATCACCTTCTCGAGGTAATCCGCCGTCCGCTTCCCCGGGCGCAGCCCCGGAATGAAGCTCCCGTAATCGCGCAGGTTATTGGCCATCTCCTTGGGCTGGAACGACACCGTCGTCCAGAAGTAGGCGAAGAAATACACCAGCACGACGTACGCCACGTTGTACAGGTATTGGCCGGGATTGAAGGCATTGCTCAGAAACACCCACACCGACCAGTAGTGCAGACCGTTCAGCCACTGGAACACGATCCCAGGGATGATCAACAGCGAACTGGCGAAGATGATCGGCATCACCCCTCCGTGGTTGACCCGCAGGGGCAGGTATTGCCGTTGCCCGCCGTAGACCCGTCGGCCCCGGGTTTGTTTGGCCTGTTGGATGGGGATCCGCCGCTGTCCTTGGGTGATCAGGATCGCGCCAGCCACCACCGCCACGAACGCGGCGACCAGGAACAAAACCTTCGAGGGGCCGATCGTCGCCGCCGACGCCGTTCCGAGGTTAAATTCAAAGTTCTTCCCTACGTAAAACACTGCGTTCGGCATCCGCGCCACGATACCGGCCATAATGATCAACGATATCCCGTTGCCGATACCGTACTCGTCGATCTGTTCGCCCAGCCACATCAGAAAGATCGTGCCGGTGGTCAGCACGGTCACCCCGAGGATGAAGTAGATCGGCGTCCGGAAGGCGGGATAGATCATCCCCCCGGCGTCCAGAAACCGCATCCAGATCACGCCTTGAATCACGCACAGCCCGACCGTCGCGTAGCGCGTATACTCTCTGATCTTCTTGCGCCCGGACTCGCCCTCTTTTTGCAGCTTCTCCAAGGCCGGCACCACCGTCACCAGAAGCTGAAAGATGATCGACGCCGAAATGTACGGCATGATGCCCAGCCCGAAGATCGTGCTCTGCTGGAGGTTGCCCCCGGTGAACAGGGCGAAATACTCCGCCACCCCTCCCACCGCGCCGCTGCTGCCGCTGCGCTGGGACATTCTCTGCTGGTCGACCCCCGGAAGGGGGACGTAAAAACCGATCCGGTAGATCACCAGCAGTCCCAGCGTGAACAGCAGCTTGTTACGCAAATCGGGAATCTTGAAGATGTTGAGGAACGTCCGAAACATAGGTCTGTGATCCCCTGGGCGGGCCTGCCGGGCGGCCCTTAGACGACCTTCACTTCTCCCCCGGCCTGGATAATCTTCTCCTTGGCCGACTTACTGAACCGGGACGCTTCCACGATCAACTTCTTAGTCAACTCGCCGGACCCAAGGATCTTGACGTCGCTCCGCACTTTCCGCAGTAACCCTGCTTCCCGGAGCGCCTGCCGGGTCACGTGATCACCGGCCTGAAACCTCTCCTCCAGATCCGCGACGTTGACGATGCTGTAGACCCGGCGGAACTGCACGTTGCTAAAACCATACTTGGGCAGGCGGCGGAACAGAGGCATCTGTCCACCCTCGGCCATCCCCCGCGTGCTCCACCCGCTCCGTGACCCGGACCCTTTGACTCCGCGCGACGCGGTCCTCCCGCGACCACTGCCCGGTCCGCGCCCGACGCGACGACGTCTCTTGTTCCGACCCGCCGCCTGGGTTATCTCCGCCATGTCCATCAGACCCTACCCCCCAACTCGACGCCGCGAAGCTGCGCCACCTGCTGACGATCCAGCAGGCCGGTCAACGCCTTGTAGGTGGCCCGGACCAGGTTCTTCGGGCTGTTCGATCCGTAGCTCTTGGTCAGCACGTCGCGAATGCCCGCCAACTCCAACACCGGGCGGGCGCTCGCCCCCGCGATCACCCCGGTTCCGGGGCTGGCTGGCACCAACACCAGCTTGGAGGCCCCGTACTTGACGGTCATCCGGTGCGGGATGGTCGTGCCGCGGCGGGTGACCGGTTTCATCCCGCGGATCGCGATCTTGCGGGCCTTATCCACGGCCGACGGCACTTCGGGCGCCTTCCCGTAGCCGATGCCCACGCGCCCGTTGCGATCGCCGACCACCACCAGAGCGGAGAAACTGAACCGCCGCCCGCCCTTCACCACCGTGGCGCAGCGGTAGATCTTGACCACTTCTTCGTCGAATTCCCGCTCCCCGCCCTCGCGGCTGCGAATCTCACCCTTCGTTCTCGCCGGAAGCTGTGTCATAACGCTATCGCCTAGAACTTCAATCCGCCTTCGCGGGCGGCGTCGGCCAAGGCCTTCACCCGCCCGTGATACCTGTACCCGTTACGATCGAACCGCACCGCCGCGATCCCCCGGGTTTTGGCCCGTTCCGCCAAGACAGCCCCGATTACTTTGGCCGCCGCGATGTTCCCCCCGTACGTCAGGCTACCGCGAAGCTCCTTGTTGTAACTGCCGGCCTGACATAGCGTTACGCCGTGATCGTCGTCGATGATCTGCGCAGCAATATGCCTCAAACTGCGCGAGACCGTCAGACGCGGGCACGCTGCGTCGCCGAAGACCACCTTGCGGACTCGGGTCTTTCGCCGCCGCCGCCGAACCGCTTTGAGCTTCTGGGCTTTCATCCCTCGAGCACCTTCCTGTATCATTCCACCAGGCCGCTAAAACCTCAACTCTGCCGCCGCCTACCCACCGGTGCCGCTGGCGAACGCCTTGCCTTGCTTGCGGCGGACGTGCTCGTCGGCGTACCGAACGCCCTTGCCTTTGTACGGTTCGGGAGGTCGGACCGCCCGCACGTCGGCGGCAAACTGCCCCAGCGCCTGCTTGTTGCACGAGCGGATGAGCATTTTCGCCGGCTCGCTATCCCCGCGGGCCGCCGCCGTTTCGATCACCACCTCCACGCCGTCGGGAAGGGAAAGCTCGAACTGCGGTTTCTCCTTAGAACCACGACCCATGAATCCCGCGTTCAGGCACAACACCTTGCCCTTGAGGTTACAACTGTAGCCCGTCCCGTAAATCAGCAGACGCCGCTCGTATCCTTGGCTGACCCCATGCACCATGTTGGACAGCAGGGCCCGCGACAGGCCGTGCAACGCCCGCGCCCGCTTACCCTCGCCCGCACGCGCCACCCGGATCATCTTAGCCGCAGAGTCGTACTGGGCCGAGATGGCTTCCGGCAGTTCCCAGCTTAAGTCTCCCTTGGGTCCCGAGACGCGGCATTTCCGGCCGGCGATATCCACTTGGACACCGCTGGGCACCGGCACCGGTTTCTTTCCTATCCGCGACATACTCCCGCACCTCCGCCCACGCGCGTTCCCCTCGGCGGGCCTGGTACTAGTAAACGGTACAGATCAACTCCCCCCCCACGCGCTTCTCCCGGCAGACCCGGTCGCTCAGGACGCCTGCGCTGGTCGAGACAATGGCGATGCCCAGGCCGTCCAACACGTGCGGGAGGTCTTCCACCTTGGAGTACCTCCGGCAGCCCGACTTGGACACGCGCTTGATCTCGTGGATCAAGTCCTCGCCGCGAGGCCCGTACTTCAGATCGATACGCAGGAGGCCCTGCTTACGGTCCTCCACCACGTCGAAACCCGCGATGTAGCCCTCGGACTTGAGCACCTCGGCGATGCCGATCTTCAGCTTCGAGGACGGGATCATGACGCGCGGTTTGCGCACCCGCGCCCCGTTGCGGATGCGGGTCAACATGTCCGCTATGGGATCACTCCACATCTGGCACTTCCCTGCTCGCTTGTGCTACCAACTCGCTTTCCGAACGCCCGGAATCTTGCCCTCATGGGCCAGCGCTCGAAAACAAATCCGACAGATCTTGAACTTGCGATACACGCTGCGCGATCTCCCGCACAACTGACAACGCCGCACCGTGCGGCTGGAGAACTTCGGGGGGAGCTTCGCTTTGTTGATCCACGCTTTCGTCGCCATGCTGAATTAAACCTGTCCCTCGGTCCGCCGGAACGGCATCCCCAGCAAGGTCAGCAACCGACGCGCTTCGGCGTCATTGCGCGCCGTGGTCACAAACGTAATGTCCATGCCCTGCGGGTATTCCAGCTTGCTGATGTCAATCTCCGGGAACACCGACTGCTCCGTGACGCCCAGCGAGTAGTTCCCGTGACCGTCGAAACTGCCCGGGTTCAGCCCGCGGAAGT
>JBGPAW010000174.1:0-7684 GCA_041480905.1 Phycisphaerae bacterium | reverse complement strand
GTTCGACGTTATGGGGCGGGTCGGTCCCGCGGTGTCCATCTTCGGGTCGGCCCGAGCCACTCCCCACGATTCCGACTACGCCAAGGCTGAGCGCCTCGCCGCCGAACTGGCCCGACGCCACTTCGCGATCATCACCGGCGGCGGCCCCGGCATCATGGAGGCGGCCAACAAGGGAGCTTTTGAGGCCGGCGGCACCAGCATCGGGCTCAACATCACCCTCCCCGAGGAACAGGAGGCGAACCGCTATCAGAATGTCTCCCTCGAATTCCACTATTTCTTCTGCCGCAAGGTGATGTTTCTGAAATACGCCGTGGGATACGTCTGCTTTTCCGGCGGGTTCGGGACCATGGACGAGTTTTTCGAGGCCATGACTCTGATCCAGACTGGCAAGACGGCCCGCTTCCCCGTGATTCTGGTGGGATCGGCCTTCTGGAACCCGCTGGTCGAGTGGATGAAGACCTACCAACTGGAGGCTCACGGTTGGATCTCGCCCCAGGACCTGGATCTGTTTACCGTCACCGATGACGTGGATTGGGTGCCCGCTTTCATCGCAGAGCAGTATCAGCAGGCCTTGCGGGAGATTCCCGCCGAGAGACCCCTCGGCAGTGAGTGGGATCACGTGACCGCCGAGGGCACCATCATCGGCCGCGAAAGCCGCAGCCGCCGTGGGCCGAAACCCTATAACGATCTGCAGCGTTAGCGACCGTGCTTGATTTGGCCTCCTATGGAATTTAGGATATGTTGATGACTATTCTCTGCATGGGGAGGTCCGTGCCCACTGACCAGAGGGAGCGATAACGGATGCGTCTGATCCAATTCCAGTGGGGTTCGAGTCTTGCTCTACGGCCCAGGTGGGTGTGGGTCTGGATCGGGTTCTTCCTCCAGGTCCTCCAGGTTCAGGGACAGTTTATTCCCCAGCGCGGCTCACCCTACCGCGCCACCGAGGTGGGCCGGGTCGGCTGGAGCGGGGTGGCCCGCAACAGCTCATACCTGGGGACGGGGTCGTTTGGATTCGGCGGAGGGCAGGTCGCCCCGGGCAATTATGCTGGAGCGGATGCCGGCAGCGGATCGTTCCTCGGCGGACGGATGGGGGAGCGGACCTCCTTTTTTGGTCCGGGCATGGGCAAAGGGATGTTTCTCTCCGCTCCGTTGGCCAGCGGCTTTGCCCGCCAGTATGCGACCGCGCCGCCCGCCGGGACCGGTTTCTTCACGCTCCTCGGCGGCGAGCCGCCCCTCAAGCCGGTCGCGCGGAATGCGGCCCTTCTGGAACGGATTTTCTTGACGAACCAGCTCGGGAATACCGCCCCGGCTCGGAATCCCGAAGGGATCGGACGCATCCGCGATGAAATGTCCCAGCGATCCCTGGATCACGCCCCGGCACCGGAGCGTGTGCTCAATGACCTGGGCGAGCACCGTCCCTACTCCGAGATGCTGGCGGAACGCCTGGCCGCGGAACGCCACCGGGCCATCACGGAGGGTTGGGAATTGTTTAACCGGGGCGATTACGGTCAGGCCGTCCGCCGATTCCAAACCGCGGAGGTCGCCGATCGCGAGGACCCGGCGGCGGCCGTGGGGATCATTTGCTCCGCGATGGCGAATGAAAGTTCGGCCTTGGCCAATGTCGTCTTCGCCCGGCTGTTGGATCGTGGTCGAGGCGTGTTCGGGCTGGAGGTCAATCTCCGGACCAAACACGTGAACCCGGATTACATCACCGCCATGGTGAGCCAGGTCGGTCGAGCCGCCCGTCAGAACCCCGAAAACATCCAAATGGCCGCCATGAGTGCGTTCCTCCTTTGGTTTTCCGGGGACCACGACGAAGCCTTGCGGGTCGCGGATCAGATCTACGCCGAACATCGCACCTCGCCTTTTGCGGCCCTGGCCGCGCAGATGCGCGGGGAAACCGTGCCGGCGTCGCAGGATAATATTTTGGACCCGGATTTGCGGGACAGCGCTCCGTCCGCCTCGAAATCCGGCGGGAGCGGTCTTTAAGAGCGTGAATGAATCGTCCGACCCCCGACATACCCGCCGACTTCCGGCCCCGACCCCTCAGCCTCCTGGCCCGGCAGCGCACCCTCCTGGTCATTTTGGTGCACGCCGGCCTGTTCACCCTGAGTCTGTTTCTCGCCTTCGCCCTGGCCTACAACTTTCGCTTTGCCATCCGCCCCGCCGCCCCTTTTCCCGGAGCTGCCGGGTGGAACGCAGAAACCCCTGCTCAAACGTTCATCTGGTTCACGGAACTCTTCCTGCCCCTCCTGGCCATCGCCCTGCCCATTAAGCTCGTGGTCTTGGTTTGGACCCGGCAGCACCGCAGTTCGTGGCGTTACGTCGGGCTCCGCGACTTGATGGGGATCATCGGGGCGTCCTTCATTGCCTCCTTCGGGTTCCTGACCGTCTATTTCGTCCTGGAGAACCTGTGGAAGTGGTTGCCGGCCGGCGGCGGCCGACCGCTCATTGATCGCGACGTCGACTTCCGCTTGCCCCAGTCCGTCTTCCTGCTGGATTGGGCCTGCACGGTAGGGCTGGTGTGCATGGCCCGGGTGCTCGTCCGCCTGTATCACGAAGACTCGGAGAGGGCCGGAGCGGTGCCGGGGCAGGCCACCGCCCGACTACTCATCGTCGGGGCGGGCGACAGCGGCGAAGTGGTGCTCCGCGAAATCCAGCGCCTGCGCAGCGACCGCTACGAGGTGATTGGCTTCCTGGACGACGGGGTCTCCCGTCTCGGCGACCGCATCCACGGCGTCGAAATCATCGGGCGCACCCCCCAGATCAAGACCCTCTGCGAAGCCCACCACGTCGACGAAGTCCTGATCGCTTTGCCCAAAGCCTCGCCCAAGGAGATTCGCCGCTTGGTGGAGTTATGTCAGGGCACCAACCTTCATTTCCGCACCGTCCCCGCCGTGACCGATCTCATCGAGGGTAACGTCCAGGTCTCGCCCATCCGCGCCGTGGAGATCGAGGACCTGTTGGGGCGCGAGCCCGTGCAACTCGACGAAGAGGCCATCGGGGCCGTTCTGGCCCGCCAGCGCATCGCCGTGACCGGCGCCGGGGGCTCCATCGGTGCCGAGATGTGCCGGCAGATCGCGCGCTTCGGCCCCGAGCGGCTCATCTTGATCGAACAGGCCGAGAACGCCCTCTTCGAGATTCACCGCGAACTGCTCCGCACCTTCTCCGACATCGACGTGATTCCCTATGTCGCCGACATCTGCGATGCGGCCCGGGTGCGGACCATCTTCAAGTTCGAACGTCCGCGCGTCGTCTATCACGCCGCGGCCCACAAGCACGTGCCCATGATGGAGCTCAACCCCGGCGAGGCCGTCAAGAACAACATCATCGGCACCCGCACGGTGGCCGACGCCGCCGTCCAAATCGGTATCGAGAAAATGGTGATGATCTCGACGGACAAGGCCGTCAACCCCACCAGCGTCATGGGCTGCACCAAACGCATCGCCGAGTTGTACGTTCAACAACTGAGCGGCACCGAGCACACCCAATTCGTCACCGTACGCTTCGGCAACGTGCTGGGCTCCAGTGGCAGCGTGGTGCCCATCTTCAAGGCCCAGATCGCCGCCGGCGGACCGCTCACCGTCACCCATCCGGACATGACCCGCTACTTCATGACCATCCCCGAGGCGGCCCAATTGGTGCTCCAGGCCGGTGTCATGGGGCGGGGCGGCGAGATCTTCGTCCTGGACATGGGCGACCCGGTTAAGATCGTCGATCTGGCTCGTGACATGATTACCCTGAGCGGTCTGCGCGCCGACGCGGACATTGACGTGGTGTTCACCGGCATGCGCCCGGGCGAAAAGCTGTTTGAAGAGCTCTCCATCGCCGGCGAGGATTTCAGCAGCACCCGGCACCCCAAGATCGCCATCTGGCGCAAACGCCCCGAGGACTGGCGCAGAATTTGCGCGGGCATCGACAAGCTCGATGCCCTGGCCGACAGCGCCACCCCCGAGGAAATCCGCGCTGAATTGTCTGCTTTGGTTCCTGAGTACCAGCCTTCCGAGTCCTCGCCGGTTGGCGGCGCACCTGCCTCCCCGGCGCGGCCTACCTCCCTCCACGCCGACCACCGCCTCGCGGTCGAATCGGATTGAACGGGGATTCCGGTCTAACGAGCGGAGGGTTGGCTTTCTGCCAGCGGACGCTCGAAGAGGAACGCGGCGTCTTCCAGGCGGTTGCGCCCGTCACTGTATACCGCGAACTTCCCGCCCGAAAAAAACGACGCCGCACCAAAGCGGCCGTCCTTGGCCAGCGCATACATCGTGACGTCGAAGTTCGGCCGACCGTCGGGGCGCTTCCAGCGCGGAGCGCTGGCGTGGTCCACGATGCGCTGAAGCGTCGCCAGACAGGCCTCCGCCGGCGACTTGCCCTGCCGCATGTACTCCACCACCGCGAACGCCCCGCAATTTCGGATCACCATCTCGCCGAGCCCGGTGCTGCCCGCGGCGCCGACCGCGTTGTCCACGTACAACCCGGCTCCGACGATCGGCGAATCGCCCACCCGACCGGGTATCTTGAACGCCACCCCGCTGGTGGAGGTGACCCCGCCGAGGTCGCCCTGGGCGTCCACCGCGTTGCAGTTAATCGTGCCGTGGGTGTAGAGGATGCTCTGGCTCCTACGTTTCGCATGTTGATTGTTGGGTGCGTCCAGCGGGGGGATCCAATGGTCCTGCTCCGACATGATCTCCTTCCACTTGAGCCACATTTCGCGGGCTTCGTCGGTGAGCAATTCCTGTTCTTTGAAACCGTGGACCTTGGCGAATTCGAGTGCCCCCTCTCCCACCAACAAGGCGTGATCGGTCCGACGCATGACCCGCAGCGCCACCTGCGCGGGGTGCACGATCCGCCGCAAGGCGGCCACCGCCCCGCTGCCGTGCGTCGGACCGTCCATCACCGAAGCGTCCAACTCCACCACCCCTTGTTCGTTGGGCATCCCGCCCAACCCCACGGAGTGGTCCTGCGGATCGGCTTCAATGATGGCTACGCCCGCGACCACCGCGTCCACCGGCGCAGCGCCCTGGGCGATCAGCTCCGCCGCCTTGGCCGTCGCGCGCAGCCCGTTCGCGCTGGCGATTACCACCGGACCGCTCGGACGAGTCGTGATCGAAGCCTCCCTCCCCATCGTGGGCACCGTGATGGTTCCCACAGCCGCTGCCGCCGTTTGCAGAAATCCGCGCCGAGTAAGATGCTCTGCCATGTCTGTGTATCCCTTTCCACGGACGCCATGGTCCCCATCAAGTTTTGGACTTTCGACGCCGTATGATAACTTCCGGTCTTCGTGAATGCATGATGGGAAAAGCATATCGGTTGCGCGGCAGCGGTTTGGGGAGCGTGTGAGAGGGACGCTTGCCTACTCGCCGATGATCTTGACCAGCACCCGCTTGCGCCGCCGGCCGTCGAACTCGCCGTAGAAAATCTGCTCCCACGGACCGAAGTCCAGCCGCCCCTCGGTCACCGCGACCACCACCTCCCGGCCCATCACCTGGCGCTTCAGGTGCGCGTCGGCGTTGTCCTCGCCGGTGTCGTTGTGCCGGTAGCGCTCTACCGGCTCGTGCGGGGCGAGCTGCTCCAACCATCTCTCGTAATCGCCCAACAATCCCCGCTCGTCGTCGTTGACGTACACGCTGGCCGTGATGTGCATGGCGTTGACCAGGCACAGACCCTCGCGGATGCCGCTCTCGCGGAGCGCGGCTTCAACTTGCGGAGTGATGTTGATGAACTGCCTTCGCGTGGGTGTCTCGAACCACAGTTCCTTGCGGTACGACTTCATTTACAGTCCGGTGAGCAGTTTCGAGACCTGCAACCCCAGCGAGTTGCTGATGCGGGCCAGGGCCCACAGCGAAGCGGCGTTCTTCCCCAATTCCACCTGAGAGAGCTGCGAGGTGGTCAAGTCCGTGCGCTCCGACAACTGCCGCAAGGTGAGGTTCTGGGCCAACCGCTCGTGCCGGATGCGCTGCCCGATGAGCCGGTTCAGCTCGGACTCGTTGGTGTAGATCAGCCCCAATTTCTGGCAGGCGCGATCGACCGAGGACAGCAGGTCTTCCTTCTTGAACGGCTTGGCGATGTAGTCGCTGGTGCCTTGGCGCATCATCTCGGTGGCGGTCTCCAGGTCGGGATAGGCCGTCATCACGATGCACACCATGCGGTCGTCAATGCGTTTGAGTTGCTCGACGACCTCGATCCCGTTCACCTTCGGCATACGCAAATCCACCAGGGCGATCTGGCACGATTCGTCCAGGGCGCAGGCGATGGCCTGGTCCGCGTCGGTGAACGTCCGTGGCCGATACCCGTGCTCCTCGAGCATGAGGCCGACCATGTCGCAGACGCTCTGGTCGTCATCAATCACTAAAACTCGGATGTGGTGTTTAACGGCCATGATTTCTCATCCTCAAATCGCCGGCACACCGCCGGTCCGGCGTAAGTGCAGTCGTGCTGAACATCGTTGGATACCCCGCATCGGTCGGGCTTCCTCCGCCCAGACACCCCAGATTCAGCAGGAATGTAAAGTAAAGCTCTACCTAGATTATAGCCGGAATGTACCCATCAAGTCTAGCTCTAATTCGGTGGAACTTTAATCGAACTGGGGTTTGTCTCATTATAGTGCGTATCGCCGCACCCACCGTGGACTTGGAGACCGGGGAAAAAGCAAGGCAGGTCCAAAAACCCAGGATTACGGCATAGGAGTACCACAGAATGGCTTCGTTTGGAAATTTTAGATTCGTGAGAAAGGCGAAGATTATAAAGAGTCACTTCAATTTGGGTTCGTTTGGTAATTTTGAAGAAGGCAAGAGGCAACAAGGGAACGGGGTACCAAGGCAGCACCTCCCCGGCCATGCTCGTAGAGCTGTGGCACGACGGCGCGCCGGGAATCCCTGCTCATAGAACTTGGCGCGTGATCCGGGATCCCGGATGACATACTCGGCGAGCGGTGGGCGTGACTTCGGGGTTTCCAGCGTCCGCGCGTGGACAGGAGCATCAATCTTCCAGCTCCACGTCCTCGCCCAGCTTTTTTCCGAGCGCTCGAAGGTACGCGTCGATCGTGGCCCGCAGGTCGAAAGGGCGGGAGGCCAAGCGAAAGATCGGGTTGTAGATTTCGCCGCGCTCGGTGTTGGTGAGGCGGCAACCGCCATCGGCGAGTTGGAGTTCGTAGGTCCACGTTCCCCCGAAGGGGGCTTTGGGATTGGCGATTTTGCGTACCAGCCGCTCGTTGGGGACCGACTCCAGGGTCTCCAAGGGCATAGCCGAGCCGCCTTTGCCGACCCCGTTCCAGACTTGGTGGCCGTTCTGGTCCGGCAGTTGCGCCACGCGCGCGAGGTCGGTTCGCCAAGCGGGCTGCTCGGCGAAGGCCGTGATCGCCTGCCAGACCGCCTCGCGCGGCTTTCACCGCTAACCGAGCCGCTTTTCCCGGCGCGGAAAGGAGGAGGGAGCACGGGGGAATCTGGGGACGCTGGCCCCCGCGGACTCTCGCTCCGCACCGGTCCCGCCAGGGCTCGCCTTAGCGGCGTGCTCCGCGAGCACCGGCCTGTCATGCCCGTTGCTGGTCGCTTCGTCCGCAACGGAGGGGCCCTCGGACTCAGAACCTTACCGGCAGGGGACTGGCTATGAGTTCTAATAATCGCGGGGGCGTCATCTGTCCATCCTCGGGGCCTGTCGTTCCGCGCGGTGTCGGCGGTGCAGCGCTTCG
>JBGPAW010000173.1:0-7686 GCA_041480905.1 Phycisphaerae bacterium | reverse complement strand
CCAACGTCGGCGGTCTGCACCGCAAGCAGATCGACCTGCTCGGGCGCTTGAAATACCGCACCAGCTACGGGCAGAACGTCTTGCAGCATAGCATCGAGGTGGCCTACCTGTGCCAGATCATGGCGGAGGAGCTGGGTCTGGACGGTCGTCTGGCCCGCCGGTGCGGCCTGCTGCACGATATCGGCAAGGCGGTGGACCACGAGGTGGAAGGGGGGCATCCGCAGATCGGGGCGGACATCTGCAAGCGTTTCAACGAACGCCCGGAGGTGCTCAACGCGATCGCCGGCCATCATGGCGACGTAGACGCCATCAGTCCCTATTGCGTTCTGGTGATGGCGGGGGACGCCATCAGCGCCTCGCGTCCCGGCAGCCGCCGTGAATCTCTCGAGCGCTATATCCAGCGGTTGCAACAGATGGAGGAGATCGCCACGGCCTGTCCCGGAGTGAAACAGGCCTACGCGATCCAAGCGGGGCGAGAACTACGCGTCATGGTGGACTGCAATCGGGTGAGCGATGCGCAGGCGACCAAGATCGCGCGGGACATCGCCAAACGGGTGGAGGAAGAAATCACCTATCCGGGCGAGGTTAAGGTGACGGTGCTGCGCGAGTTGCGGGCGGTGGAGATCGCGCACTAAAGAAATTGAAAATGGAAAATAGAAAATGGAAAAAGAGGGGGCTCCTCTGTGGCACGTTATCGGGCACATTTGCCTTTCCCGAACGACCTACTCGGTTTTCCATTTTCCATTCTTAGACCCCTTTGCATTCTTGGGGGCGCCATGGTAGTGAAGCTGCTGTGCGTAGGAGACGTGGTCGGGGCCCCGGGGCGGAGAATGCTCACCGACACGCTGCCGAAGCTGGTGGCCGAACGGAACATCGACTGCGTCATCGCCAACGTGGAGAACGCCGCGAACGGATCGGGCCTGACGCCCGATCTGTACGCCAAGTTCGCCGAGGGCGGAGTGCACCTGATGACGCTGGGGGACCACGTCTACCGCCGGCGCGACATCATTGCCACGCTCGAACGGTCGAAGAACATCGTGCGGCCGGCCAACCTGAACATGGCGGCGCCGGGGCACGAGGTGGCCGTGTATCAGACGCGCGGCGGATACCCGGTGGCGGTGGTGGCCCTGTTGGGACGCATGTATATGAACGTGTTCGGGGACAACCCGTTCCACGCGGTGGATCGGGTGCTGAGCACGCTGCCCCGCGAGGTCAACGTCGTCGCGGTAGACATGCACGCCGAAGCCACCAGTGAGAAGATCGCCATGGGCTGGCACCTGGACGGCCGGGTGAGCGTGGTGTTCGGCACGCACACGCACGTGCCGACGGCGGACGAGACCATCCTGCCGGGGGGCACGGGCTACATCACCGACGTGGGGATGACCGGGCCGTACGATTCCGTGCTGGGGCGCTCGAAGGAAAACGTGCTTTCGGCGATGATCAACTCGGTGCCCAGCCCGTTCAGCGTGGCGACCGGCGACGTGCGCCTGTGCGGGGTGATCGCCACGGTGGCGTCGGACACCGGGCACTGCACGGCGCTGGAGCGGATTTGCGTTCGCGCGGGCGATATCTGAGGCGCTGTCAGAGGATCGGCGCCACGAGTGCGAGAGCCGGTTGCCATCCCGGGAAAGGATGGGACGCTGGCACACGGCGCACGACGCGAGCGCATAGGGATTTGGGGGACGCGTTTCCCAGCTTATAATTGCACCATGAGCACGATCAACAAGCTCGATCCGCTGAAACTCGATCTGCCCTTTGATGCCATCGCTGATTTCTGCCGGCGGTGGAAGATCGTGAAGCTGGAATTGTTCGGGTCAGGGTTGCGCGAGGACTTCGGCCCCGACAGCGACTTGGATTTCCTCTACATCTTCGCCGAGGAGGCGCACTGGGGATGGGAGATCGTCACACTGGGGGACGATCTGAGCCGGATTGTCGGCAGGCCGGTGGACCTGGTTTCCCGCCGTGCCGTGGAACGCAGCTCCAACTGGGTTCGACGAAATGCCATTTTAGGAACGGCCCAAGTACTTTATGACGCCTGAGCTCGCATGGCTGACCGACCGTGGCGGAAGATCATCGGGATGCGTAACCGCATAGTACATGCTTATGACGAAGTCGACTGGGAGATCGTCTGGCAGGTCGCCACCCAGGACATGCCCCAGTTGCTCCTCGACCTCGAACCGCTGCTGCCGGCCGAGAAAGGCGTCTGAGGCGGCGGACGCTGGGAGAATGGCTTTTACCACGGACTGCTAGACCCGGAGCGGGTGAAAAACTACATTAGCAGAGGGCGTAGGCTTATGCGGATCGAGGCATTCGCAAACCCGAGTGTGCTCGCTTGGGCACGGCGGATGGCCGGGCTGGAGCGGGAGGATGCCGCGCGCAAGGCGGGTGTCAAACCGGAGCGTCTCGGGGATTGGGAGAAGGGTCGGCTTCGTCCCACGATCACGCAACTCCGCAAGCTCGCCGATATCTACAAGCGTCCACTGGCCGTGTTCTTTCTCGAGAAGCCTCCACCGGACGAGGCGCCGCCGAGCGACTTTCGCCGCTTTGACCCAACAGCAGCGGAGCCGCTGTCACCCGGACTACGGGTCGTGATCCGGCATGCACGTGCTCGCCGAGAAGCTGCCCTGGAGCTTTTCGAGGAACTCGAAGAACGCCCACCTGAGTTTGGGCTCGCTGCAAACTTGAGCGATGATCCGGAAAAGGTGGGGGCTCGCCTGCGCGACGTTCTGGCCGGCCGAGACGAGCCGGTGAGCGGCCAAGCACGTGCCGTGTTCAACTTCTGGCACACGGCCGTGGAAGGCGCAGGCGTGCTCGTTTTCCAGGCGGAGCACATCGACGTGGGGGAGATGCGTGGTCTCTCCATCTCCGAACGTCCGCTGCCCGCAGTCGTGCTGAACATCAAGGACGCTCCGTCGGCGCGAAGCTTCTCGCTGCTGCATGAATTGGCCCACGTTCTACTGAATCGCGGTGGGTTGTGCGTGCTGGAAGAAGGCGGACCGCAAACCGACGTTCAGCGAACCGAGGTGTTCTGCAACCATGTCGCCGGTGCCGCTCTGATTCCGCGGGATTTGCTGCTGGGAGATCCTGAAACCCCAAGACGATTCGTGCGGGACCTTCCCGAAGAAGCCTTGACGTCCCTGGCCCACCGGTACGGCGCGAGCCCGGAGGCGGTGCTACGCCGCCTAGTGATTCTGAACCGTGTCGCGCGCGAGTTCTACGAACAAAAGCGGCAGCAGTATCAGAGACAGTATCAGAACCTGCGGCAGCGACCGACTGCTGGCTTTGTACCTCCGCACACGATGGCGGTTGCACGAGCGGGAGGCTTCTTCACCCGGCTGGTTTTTGAGGCGTACGACAGTTACCGGATCACCGCTAGCGACGTATCCGAACTGCTGGGGGTGCGCCTGAGGCACCTTGAGAAGATACGTGTGTCGTTACAGCAGGCGCGGACGGACATTGGGGAGCCACCGTGAGCTACAGCGTGGACACGAGTGCGCTGATGGAGGCTTGGGTGCGGTCGTACCCGCCCGATGTCTTCCCAACACTGTGGAGTCGCTTGGATGGTCTCATTCGGGCTGGCCGGCTCCTGGCTTCAGATGAGGTACTTCGAGAGCTTGAGAAGAAGGAGGACGACCTCTGGCAGTGGGCGAAGCAACGTGGTGGCCTTTTCGTCCCCCTCGACCCGCAGTTGCAGACTCGTGCGAGCATGATCATCAGCCAATTCCCTTCGCTCACCAAGACGGCGAGTGTCATGCGGGGTTCTGCCGATCCCTTCGTTGTGGCGCTTGCTGCCGAGCGAAGCCTGACCGTCGTTACGGCCGAAGGATCGAAACCGACCAAACCGAAAATCCCGGATGTTTGCCGAGATTTGAGCATCCCCTGTATCAACCTCGTCGAGGTATTTCGTCGAGAGGGTTGGCAGGTCTGAGCATGACGCCAAGCGCGCGGTTGCTCAGCCCCTCACCGTAAACGAGGCCCTTGCAACCGCTTTCGATCGCCTTTTGTGCGACGGTCGTCGGGCCGTTAGCATGAAGACTCCCGACCCATTGTTCTACTGAGGTTTCCCATGAACCTGCGGGCGTGGAATCACCGCCGGTTTTTCGGCGCGATTCGCGTCGGTGACGCGGAGCGGGTACGCGAGTTGCTCGAGGCCGGGATGGACGCCAACGTGCGCGATCGGCGCGGACGGCCGGCTCTGGTCGTCGCCGTCCGGGCGATGATTCCCAAATCGGGCGTCGTGGACGCTTTGTTGGACGCCGGGGCGGATCAGCAGGCGACAGATGCGGACGGCCGGACCGCACTGGACCACGCGCGGCGACGGCTGGAACGGCTCGGACCGGGACCGGACCATGTCCATCGCTCGCCCGCGCTGGACGAGCACGGCAATCTGGTGCTCAGCGAGGAGGAGCAGCAAATGCTGGCCGAGTGGCGGCGCGCGGCACCCGGCGTAGCCGCGGAAGCAGAGGAGATGTACATCCAGGAACGCCGCAAGGCCGCCCTGCGCCAGTTCCAACCGCGTCGGGAGTTGCGAATCATCGTCCGGCGGTTGGAGGAAGTGGGCGGAGAAGAGATGACGTAGAAACCAGTGGCGAAGGGTACGCGCTCGCGTACCCTCTTCTTGCCCGGTCCGCGGGCGCGGACCCTACACGTTGATCCGCCGTCGGCTGACGCAGCGGAAGCCCGCAAGCGTCAGGAGCAGCATGGCCGCCGCGGCCGGCACGCCAGCCCCACAGACAACGCCACCGTATGGGGGCCAGTAGTACGGCGGGCCGTAGCCGTCATAGTTGTCCCACCGATAGCGGGCCGAGTCCATGCAGCCCCACAGCCCGGCGTCGAGCAACTCCTGGTCGCTCATGATGTCCAGGGCGGCCAGGTCACGGGGGCGGTCGCGGTCGTCGATGTGGGTCACTTTGAAGGCCTCATCCGAGAGAATCCACAGGCGTTCATCTTCCACGCCCGAGCGCCGCACCAGCCCGCGATGCGTCACCGCCCCGCGCTCCGCCAAGCGAGTTGCCAGCAAGTCAATCATTTGGACGCCATCCACCCACTCCCCGTACGACCCATCCCGGTAGGCAAAGGGAATGAGGATGAGACCCTGGTCCTCCAGGACCTGGATAGCCTGTTCGTCGAAGTTGGCTTCGGAGGTGACGGAATAGCTGCTGGAACCCACCACGATGCGCGACATCGGCTGCGGCTCCCGCGGATCGGAAACGTCGAACAGGGTGATCGAGGGATTGCGCGTGTGGCTGAGGTCCACGCCGACGTTGAGCAACCGATCGCCCAGCGGCACCAGGTGGGTGCTGATGCCCAGAATCTCGAGTTGTCCGGCGATCTCGGGGAAGTAAGGATCGAAGAGGTCCAGGACGAACAGGGGTTCGCTGACCGCCGCGGTGGATGCGTAAGCGCGCGGCCCGTCGAAGCGGACCGAGCGGATGCCTTGGTTTTCGGTCAGGGCCAGCCGGGCCAAGCGGACGATGTCATCGGGGTTGTTCACGTCGTAGGTGTACAGGGCGGCCGCCCAGATGGTCGGATAGATTCCGTAAAACTCCTCGGCCACGATGCGGAACACGCCCAGGTACTCGTCCATGAAGTAACGGTTGCGGATCACGCCGGGCACGCGGAACTGATCGCGCAGGCGGACGTCGCCTTGCGGATCCGAAATGTCTACATAGGTTACCAAAGTCGTGTTCGTGAGCGTGGGATCGGCGCCAGCCACGAACATCGCGTCCTGGGTGGAAACGTTGATCTCAAAGGAGTCGCCATAGAAGATCACCCGGTCCGCCAAGTAGGGCTGGTTCGGATCGGCGATGTTGATGGAAGCGACGAAGGCGCGAGGCCGGCCGACGTTGCCGTCCGGCGGTTGGCCGTCGTTGTCGTTACCGTTGCTCGAGGCGTCGCCATTGGTTCCGGTGTCATCCTCGTCGGCGGGAGGCACGTAGTCGTCGGGGTAATTCCCCGCGGCGTAGATCACATCGCCGACCCGCCGTGTGGCGGAAACGAAGCCGTCGAGATCGAACTCCGCGACGACGGTCGGGACGAGCTTGTCGGTAACGTCCACGACGGTGATGTGGCTGCCCGTGTAGTCGGGCGTGGGGAACGGCGAGCTGTAGTCCTCGAAGCCGATCGGCTGACCGGCGCAGTAGAAGAAGTCCGCCGAGGAGAGCACAAAGGCGTGCTCGTCGCGGACGAACAACTCCACCGCCCGGCCTTGCATGGGTACGCGTCCGGCCATCAGGGGGCGTTCGATGGTCCGGGCGTCGATGAGGCGCAGCCCGGTCCAGCGGTTGGCCAGGTAGAAGTAGCCGTCCTCGAACTTGACGATGTCGGCCTCTTCAATCTCGCGGGCGATGGCATCGTCGGGCGGCTGGTAGTTGTCGGAGCCGTCATGGGGAGCGGGCGATCCGCCTCCCGTACCCGCTCCGCTGGCGCAGCCGCTCACGACCAGTAGGAAGGGTATCAAGATGATGGTGGCCCAGACGCTCAACCGGCGGAAAGACCCTAACCCGCTCTCACGGTATTGCTTCGACATCATCAATCTCCTCTGGCTCGGAAATGCGGGACCATAGCCGCGGGGCATTGTACTTGCGGGTCAAGTGTCCGGGAACCTGGGCGGGCGAAGAGGGCTAATCCGGGACCGGCTCGTTCTCCGCCGCGGGCAAAGCGCTTACGGCCGGCAGGCGCCGGCTTCCCAGGCAGAACCGCCGCGAGCGTGAGAAGAGTGCCAGCAGCGCCAGGACGAACAGGCCGACGTTCTCGGCGAGCTTGTTGCACAGGAAGACGGGACCGGCGCCGCACCCGCAGTCGAAGTTCACGCCGCAGAACGAGACCCCGCCCTGGTGATAGAGTTCCAACCCCCGCAGCAGGATGAGCGGCGTGAAGGACACGAGCATGATCGCGGCGATCAGCCCCGCGCCGCGCACGGCCGCACCGAGGATCAAGGCCAGCCCGCAGACGGTTTCCACCCAAGGCAAGACGACCGCCACCGCATTCAAAAAATAGGGCGGTGAAGCCGGCAGGGCTTGGTACTGCCGCATCAGCTTCAGGAAATGGACCGGATCCCCGATCTTGCTCACCCCCATGTAAACCAACAGCCCGCCCAATACCAGACGCGCCAAGAGCAACGGAATGCCCGTGTGATCCATCCGCGCCAGCAGGCCGGGGCGTTGGCTCACTCAATCACCCTCCGTCTCGACCGCACACTTGGCTTTGACCCAGCCTTCCCATCCGTCCCGAAAGAGCATGAGCTTCCGGGCGGGTACGCCCTCGTCGAGGAGATCCATGCAGACCAGAATGCTGTCTTCGCAGTCGTCCCCATTGCAGTAGATGATCACGTGTTCGGCGCTGTCGATGCGCGGCAGAAGGTCCGGCAGGTATTCGTCCTTGTAGTAGTGATCCACCTGGAGGGCGCCGGGGATGTGGCCCTCTTGATAGTCCGCATCATTGCGGGCGTCGAGGAAGAGGTAGCGTGAGTCAGCCTGGCCGGGAGCATATTCCGGATCCCGGAAGCAGTGGACCACCTCTTCCAGCGTGACCTCCTGCACACCCGGGTTGGGGAGGGGCGTGACTTTCTTTTTGGCATCGGCCGGCCGTAGCTGATCGGAACGCACGCCCCCGGTAGTGGCCGGTGAGGGCATCGCTTTGAAGTAATCGCGGGTCAGGTCGAGGCCGCGCGCGCGGACGGCATTG
>JBGPAW010000172.1:0-7737 GCA_041480905.1 Phycisphaerae bacterium | reverse complement strand
GGGTGGCATGCTTTCACAACGCGAAGCGTTGGGTAAGCATGTCGAAAACCTATCCTTGCGGCCAACTCGCCGGCATAGGAATCATCCGGACTCCGGCGGCGATCAATCCGAACAGGACGCACGTCACGACCGCCGCCCGCCGAGAGAGCTGGCCGGTAACTATCAGCCCCAAGGCCGCCAGAATCCAGAACCACACCCGGAACGGGTCGAAGCCCGACAAAACCATCTTGAGCGTCCGGGTCCGTTCGCTCCACGGCACGAGCAGACCGAGCGACGTGTCGACCTCCATGGTGCGATAGCCCAGCACCAGGGCCAGGCGCAGTCCGGCGGCCAACACGTCCACCACGGCCGAGTACGCGCAGACGGCGATGAGCGTCGGATAGTCGGCCTTGCTGCCGGTCAGCGCCACGATGGCGAAAAACAAGGCGGCGATGAGCATCAACGACGCCGTCAGGCCCACCGGGGCCGCGAGCACGGCTCCGCCGCGGGCGATCAGCTTGGTGAACTCCGCCGACTTGCGGATTTTCTCCATGCGCTCGGACAGCTCCGTCCGGCTCAGCAGATCAACCTGTTCGCGTTCCAGGTCCGCCAGGGCCTTGTGCGTGTGCCGGTCGACCTCGCGGTCGATCAGCCCGGTCTGCACGGTGGCCCAGCCGATCAGCGTGGTCAGCAGCACCAGCGCGCCCAGGGTCCAGCCGTAGCGCCCGCTCTCCGCCACCCGGCGAAACACCGCCGCAGGGTCCACCAGCACCAGCGGGGCGTGCCGTATCCCCAGCGCGGTCGAATTAGACTGCGTCGCGCACACGGACCCCTCAACCTTCGGTCACCCTCCACCACCGGCCGACTGGCGCACGCCGTCGCCGGGCGCCCCCGATTATAAGGGTATTCGACGCCCCGCTAAGGGTATTGCTTCCCCGGTAGGACTTCCTAGCCTCGGAACGACAAGATTTGACATCCCCGCCCTCTTACACGAACACGCGCTTGTTGTAGATCACCCATTCCAGCAACAGGATGGCCAAGGCGGCGAGCAGCAAGTACGGCCAGAGCGGCTCGGGGACCAATTGGGCGCCGGTGGTGGCCCGCAGCGTGGTGGTGCCGACGGTCAGGCGAGTGCTGGGCCGGACGTTGCTCTCCTGCGGGCTGAACAGGTTCACCGCGAAAGTTCCCTGCCCTTCGACCGTCGGCTCAACGTGATAGACGCCCACCTGCCGGGTCCGGGCGTAGTGGGCCAGGCGCGCCTTGCCGGGCGTGAGGGTGTCCCGCCCCCCGTCCGGGCAACGGACGACAAGCGTGTCCGTGGCAGCGGGTACCGCGATGGCCACCGGATCGCCCGGGCGAGTGGCTGGCCGCGAGGTCGTGCTCAGGCTTGACGATAGGAAGGCCAGCGCATTCTGCATGAACACCGGAAAATGGGCCTTGGTCACCCACAGCGTGTTCAGCATGGGATGACCCGTCTCGTCTTCGATCACCAAGCGGAAGGCGCAGATCAGATACTGCCGCCCTTCCCGGGTGAGGTAGGCCAGCACGGGCGAACTTTCGCCCTCGATCAACGTGGTCGCCTCGGGCGGCAGGGTGAGCCGGTACCATTGATAGACCTCGATGTTGTCCACCGGTACGTGTCGTAGGATCGGGTGGGATTCGTCCCAATTGAAGATGATCTCGTCGGTGAACGGTTCGCCCAGGGAAACCCCCTCGATCAGCGGGACGGCCCCCCAGAAAAAATAGCTGCCTTGATAGAGTCGGCCGGTGGAGTGCCCGTCGAGGATGATCAGGTCGTACTTGCTGCGGTCGCCGTCAGCCAGCACGTCCCGGTCCGCCGCTTCATACTGCTCCGGCCTCATGACTTCCTTACGCAGTGGAAGGGCCTGCTCCAGGGCGGGCAGCACCCCCTCCTCCAGAACGAAGTTGCCGGCGGTGACCAGCAGCACCTGGACGTGCCGCGGCGGGTCGATGACGGCCCAGGCGCGGTTGTCCGCGTCGAGGGCGTCGGCGTGCTCCAGGCGCACCTCCGCCACCCCGCTGCCGCCGTACTCGAAGCGGTCGAAGGCCACCGAGGCGACACTCCCCACCGGCGGACCTGACGCTCCCTCGACTGCGCCGGCACTCCCGCGAGGGCGAGGCTCCTGCCGAGCCGGTACGACGGAAGGCTCGCCGGGAGGCTCGCCCTCCCCCCTGGGAGGTTCGCCCTCCCATCCGGGTTCCAGGCGGACCGTCTGCACGTCGCGGTGCTCGCCCTCCACATACAGATGGGCGTCGAACGACACCGCCTCCGGCCCGAAGTTGCGGACCTCCGCGAACACGTTGAGCAAGTCCGGCTGCTCGTAGCTGCGCCGGGCGCTCATCGAGGTGATGCCGACATTGTCGCCGCGCTGGGCGACGTTGACCAGTTGCATATTCTCGGTATTCAGCCGCTCGACATTGAGCGTGCTCAGGTCCTCGATCCGCCCATCGGAGAAGATGATCGCGCTGGCCGGCGGGGCCGCCGAGGTCGGGGCGATGTCGCTGCCTGCTTCCTGCCCGGCGATAATCAGGTTTTGTGAATAGGCTTCCGCCAGGGCGACGGCTTCGGTGAGCCGGGTGAGGCTTTGGGTCGGCTCGATGGACTCGATCTTTCGCTTGAGGGCCGTGCGGTCCGCGTCGAACGACGAGACCACCGTCGCGCGGTCGGAGAACGCGATCACCATGGCCCGGGCCTTGTCGTCCATCTGATCGACGACGCGCTTGGCCTCGTCCTTGGCGACCTCCAGCCGGGTGCGGCCGTCCTTCTCCACGACGGTCATCGAAGCCGACTGGTCGATCAGCAGGATCAACGTGTCCTCGTGCTTTTGGACCGTGTGCCGCACCGGTTTGCCCAGGACCACGGCGGCCAGCAGCAACACCAACAGTTGCAGGAACAGCAGCAGGTTGCTCCGCAGCCGCTGGAAGGGAGCATTGACGTGCAGGTCCTCCACCGCCCGCTTCCACAAAAACGTGGACGAAATCGGCACGATCCGCCGTCTGAGCTTGAGAAAGTAGAGCGCGATCAGGGGCGGCACGGTCAGTCCCGCGGCGAGGGCGATGGCGGTCCATCCCGACAGAAAGGTCATCGCAGCAGCCCCCTTCGCCGCAGATACGACAGGACGATCTGATCGAACGGCGTGTCCGTGCCGGTGAACAGGTAGCTGATGCCGCGCCGCGTGCAATACTCCTTCAGCGCGGTGCAGTAGGCTTCCAGGTTCCGTTTGTAGCGGTTGAGCAGCGCTCGGCTGACGGTCACCTCGGCCAGGTCGTCGTCCTCCACGTCGCGCAGTTGCAGGTCGCCGGCCAGCGGTGGGTCGATCTCCTCGGGGCTGAGCACCTGCATGGCATACAGGTCGAAGTTGCGCCCGAGCAGGTAGCGGAACCCGGTTTCAAACCCGCCCTTGTCGAGAAAATCACTGAGCACGAGCACGATCCCCGGCTGGGGATGGCGGATGGCGAACTGCTTGCACGCTGCGGCGAGGTTGCTCACCCCCGCGCATTCCAGCGTGGTGAGAAACTCCATGACCTTGGCGGCCCGGCGCCGTCCGCGGACGCCGGCCAACTCGTGCGTCAGGCCGTTGGCGAAGCCGTACAGGCTCACGCGGTCGAAGTTGCACAGCCCGATGTAGCCCAGGGCCGCCGCCACCCGCCGCACGTAGAGGGACTTGGTCGGCGTGCCCCAGTCCATGCTCTTGGACACGTCCAGCAGCAGGCTGACGTGCAGGTCCTCCTCTTCGAGGAACAGCTTGAGGAACAGCTTGTCCAGCCGGGCCAGGATGTTCCAGTCCAGGAAGCGCAGGTCATCACCGGGGACGTAGTTGCGGTAGTCGGCGAACTCGACGGATTCGCCGCGCCGCTTGCTCCGCCGCTCGCCACGCATCTTCCCGCGGAAGATTTTGCGCGAGACGATCTCGAGCTGATCCAGCCGGGCCATGAACTCGGGATCGAGCAGCGTTACACCGTCCTGTTTGGCACCGAGGACCATCTCAATCCATATTCCGCAATCCGAAATCCGCAATCACTACGCCGCCGCCTCCGCCATCGTGGGCGTCCGTTCCATGATTTGCCGCAGCACGTCGTCGGTGGAGACCCCCTCGGCCTCGCCCTCGAAATTGAGCAGCACGCGATGGCGCAAGGCCGGCAGGTACACCTTCTGTGCGTCGGAGAAGCTCACGTTGTACCGCCCGTCGAGCAGGGCGTGGAGCTTGGCCCCCAGCGTGATCGCCTGGGCCGCCCGCGGGCTGCCGCCCCAACGAATGTACTTGTTGCTCACTTCCACCGCGAAAGGCCCTTCCGGGTGGGTCGCCAACGTCAACCGGATGATGTAATCCTGCACGTGCGGCGCCACCACGATCCGCCGCACCAGGTTCTGGGCCCCGAGGATTTCCTCGCCGGTCATCACCGGCTCGATATTCGGCTTGTAACCCGTCGTCGTGCGATCCAGGATGGTTTTTAGCTCTTCGCGATTTGAGTATTCCACCAGCAGCTTGAAGAAGAACCGGTCGAGTTGGGCCTCGGGTAGCGGATAGGTGCCTTCCTGTTCGATGGGGTTCTGGGTGGCCATCACGAAGAAAGGCTCCTTCATCTTGTAATGATGATCGCCTACCGTCACCGAGTGCTCCTGCATCGCCTCCAGCAAGGCCGACTGGGTCTTGGGCGTGGCTCGGTTGATCTCGTCGGCCAGGATGATCTGGCCAAAGAGCGGTCCCGGCCGAAAGCTGAACTCGCGTCTGCCGGTGGTCGGATCGTCGTTGATGATGTTCGTGCCGATGATGTCCGCCGGCATCAGGTCCGGGGTGAACTGGATGCGCGAGTAATCCAGCCGCACCGCCTTGGACAGCGTTATGATCAGGTAGGTCTTGCCCAGTCCGGGCACGCCTTCGAGCAGGGCGTGCCCGCCGACGAGCAGGCAGGTGAGGACGCCGTCCACCACCTCGTGGTGCCCGACGATGGCCTTGCCGATCTCGTCGCGTAGCCGTTGAAACTTGACGCGAAACTCCTGCGTCGCCTTCTCCACCGCCGGATCAATTCTGCTCGCCATAGTTCACCTGCCGTCAATCGAGTCTAAAGTCCAGGATTCCAACCCAGCCCCCGCCGGGGGCGACATTCGGTAGCCAGGGGCGCAAGCCCCTGGTAGCCGGGCGGGGCATCCATCTGAGCCCTGTAAGGGCGACACTCTACCTCCAGAGGTACCGTGGATCATACGCAATACCGTGTCGATCCAGAAACTGCCGGAACTCTTCCTCAAATGAAACTCGCCGATGATGTTCATCCTGGTTTTCAATATACCGTCGAACCTCGTCGAGATTGGAGCGGCTCACGCTGAACGCACCATACCCCGCCTGCCAGGCGAAAGCGGACTGAGGCGGGAAGTTCTCGTGGACCCATTTTGAGGAATTCGCCTTGATCAGGCGCACTATGTCGGCCACCGCTTTGTCCGGGTGCGAGCCCGCCAGCAGATGCACGTGATCTGGCGTTCCACCTGCTGCAATCAGCGCGCCTTTTTCGTTCTTGATAATCCCCCCCATGTAATCGAGCACCTGACGACGAAGATCAGGGGTGAGATGCGGCGCATGATTGTGGGTGCCGAAGATGATGTGGTAGTGCAGGCATGTATACGACTGCGGCATCGGAGTTTCTCACCTCAGGTGTCGCCCCCTTCGGGGGCTTGAGCTTTTCTGCTCCTCTGCTACCAGGGGCTTACGCCCCTGGCTACCTAATGTCGCTCCCTACGGGAGCTTGGGCGCTTGACTTACCTTCCATACAAAAGAAGCTTGCGCTCCTCGTGCGACACTACTTTTCTTCCCGCTTTTCCTGCGCCCGGCGTTTGGCTTCGAGCAAACGGGACGTCGTTCCTTCCGGTTCCGTCTGGTCGCCTTCTCCGTCGGGGGCCGGGCGGCGCCGTTTTTCCTTAAACTTCGGCTCGAACTTGGCCCCGCCCAACTGCGCTTGCAGGTCGCGGGCCGGCGTGGCGGCGGCCTTGTCGCCCGCATCGAAACGGGCCTGGGCGCTCGGCGCCGCCGCCGCATCCGATGGTGGCACGGTCTCCTCCGCGGTTTCTCCCGTGCCGGCTCCGGTGCGCTCGCTCTGCACGCGCTCGCGCGTGCTCTTGAGCTGTTCGAGGGCCGCCGCGCTCCGCGTACCCGCCTGACTCAACGCCGTCACCGAGTGCGTGATGAAGTTGAACAGCGGACCGATAGAACGGAAGCGGATGGACCAGCCGATCACCTCCGCCAGTAGAACGCTGCCCAGAACGCCCCACCAGGATTCGTAGACGATCCCCAAACCGAACAGCAGGAAGACCAGCAGCACCGCCTCGACGCAAATCGAGAACGCCAGCCAACTCGCCAACCGTCGCGTCGCCACGTCCAGCAGGAAGAGCGGCAGCAGCAGCCAGGCCACCGTCCAGTCCCACAACGAACGCTTGGACACCGTCGGCGGCAGGTCGCGGCTGAACACCGCGTCGGTCGCCGGGTCCATGCTCAGCCAGCGTCCGCCGCTGGTCTCCTGCACCTGACGCAGCAAGGCCTCGTTGGTGGTCAGCTCGCGGAACTCCGGCGAGAAGGGCAGGGCAACGCCGGCGTAAATCGACCCGTGAGACTGGCCCTCCTGAATGACGCCCACGTTGGCGAGGTATTGGCCGGTCTGGTTGACCTCGAAGGTGGCTTCGTAGCGCCCCGGCCCGGTCTGGGAGAAAACCAACGGCGTGGTGGTCTGGTCCGGGTTGATGACCACGCTGGGCAATTGGAGGTAGTTCAAGTAGTCGGCGTTTTTGTCCAGGGCCTCGACCACCACCCGCCCCTGGGTGCCTTCCAGACGGGTGAAGGTCTCGAAGTTGGCGGGGGATTCCTGCCGCATGCACCAGCGGACGATCTGGGCCCACAGCTTGGCGAACTTGGACCAGCGGATCCAGTCCCGCCCCCACACCGGCCAGTTACCGCTGGTGAACGCCACGGTCTTGCCCAGCTCGTATTGCCAGTGGGCCAGCACCGGGTCCTCGCCGTCGCCGGTCACCCGCACCAGGGGCACCTGGGCCATCGGCTTGAGGGTGGTCAGCACCAGCCCGCCTAAGGGCGGGATGACTTCATCGGCCCTAACGCCCGCGAGCAGATCACTGAGCGCGGAGCGAACCTGGGGATCAAAAGGCTCGTCCACGATCAGTGGTTTGCGGATGACCTTCGATTCCTTCACGAAGATTTGCGGCAGAATCCGCGGGTTGGTGCAGGCGTAAAACTGGCCGCCGGTCTCGCCGGCGATCTGCCGCAAGGTCCGCTCGTCGCAGTGCTGGCCATAGCCGATCCCGATCGTGCTGACGGTGATCTTGTCCTGGATGAAGCCGTCGAGGGTGGCTTTGCTCGGGGGGGCGGGGTCGCCGTCGCTGATCATAATGACGTGCTTCTGGGCGGCGTCGGTCGCCCGCAGGCCCTTCAGGGCCATCTCCATCGTCGTCTGGAAATCGGGCATGTCCCCGATCTGCATCGCGTTGAGGCGGTTTTTGATGTGGTTTTTGTTGGAGGCCAGTTGCAGGGGGACCTCCCAGTTCACGCCTCCGGGGCTCCAGGTATAGGCCAGCACGCCGATGTAGTCGCGCGCGCTGATCGTATCCACCGACTTCTTGGCCACCTCCTTGCCGATCTCATTGCCGCGCGGGATTTCGCAACTGTGCATGATCAGCACCAACGCCCCACGCGGGATGACTTTCTTGTGCTTGATTTCGCAGGAGACCGGGAGCACTTC
>JBGPAW010000171.1:0-7755 GCA_041480905.1 Phycisphaerae bacterium | reverse complement strand
GGGGCGGCCAACTTGGGGGTCACGCCGCCCATGGTGGAGGCCCTGGTGGCTTCGCTCGCCGAAGCGGGATGGGCGCCCTCGCAGATCGTGCCCATCGAAATCCCGCACGAGCTGCACGAGAAACTCGGGACCACCCCACCCCGCCAGGATTGGCTGGCCGAGGAAACGCCCTTCGGGGAGGTTCGGGACCGGCTCAGTGGGGTGCTCGAACAGGTGACGGCGATCATCAACGTGCCATTCCTGAAACATCACAACATCGCCGGGATGACCTGCTGCCTGAAGAACCTGTCTCATGCCCTGGTGAAGCACCCGGTCCGGCTGCACGGCCAGAAATGTGCCCCCTACATCGGCGACATCGTGGCGCTTCCCCAGATTCGGGACAAACTGCGACTCCACGTGGTCAATGCCCTGCGGATCGTGTTCGACAAGGGGCCTGAGGCGGCTGATCCCTATATTTCCGATTACCGGGGGTTGCTGTTGGGGGTCGATCCCGTGGCGGTTGATTTAATCGGCCTGCAAATATTAAACCGTACGCGGACAGCGGGAAATTTGGGTAAAATAGAGGAGGTCCATGGGGAGGTGGCCTACCTGCCCGCGGCGGAGGGTCGAGGTTTGGGCCGCCATGAACTCCACCAGATCGAGCACCTTCGGCACCGCGTGTGAGTTCAGGAACCCACGGGTAGTGGTCCGACACAGCGGAAGTGCTGGTTCCGGGAGGGCGAGCCTCCCGGCGAGCCACGGCTCGGCAGGAGCCTCGCCCTCCCAGGCGCTCGGCAAGCCGCGGCGAAAAAGATGGGTCGGGAGGTGATTGACACGCGTTCAAGGTTCCGATAGTATTTAATGGTGAGGTAAGAAACGTTTCGGAGTTGAGAGTCGCGGGTATCGCCTTATACCGTATAAGCTATCATTAATATTATTCGTCCGAACGGTTTATCCGATCCGTCGGGGCGACGTTCCCGCCATCTATCCTCATCATTCCCTACGACTCCTCCTCTTCCGAACCGAGCTCTTGCCACGCGAGATGCAGGACGTGTGGATGCGCTGGTTGAGGAGTTTCTCACCCAACACGCCCAGCGATCATCAGACGATGTCGTGACGGCAGGTCGAGGCCTGCCGGTGGCGGCGTCGGCCAAGGCTCGGTGATTACCCTCCGGGGGCCTGGTCAGCGTGACCGGACCGCAGACCCGGAGTGAGGTTAGGTCGGCCGAACGCGGCGTTCGGTCCGCAGTTGTTGGGATGGTGCGAGACTACGAACGACGAAACACGTCCAACGGCAAGAACGGTGGACGCGCATTCATGATTCGTTCTTTCGCCATCGTCGGCGTGGTGCGCACCCTTTCGGCAACGCCAGGTGCCTTAGGGCACAGGAGGTGTCCGGTGAAACGGAAACGAGTGTTTGGTTTTACCCTCATTGAGCTGCTGGTGGTGGTGGCGATCATCGCGTTGTTGATCTCCATCCTCTTGCCGAGTTTGTCGCGGGCTCGCGAACTCAGCAAACGGCTCGTGTGCGGGTCGAACGAGAGCGGCATGGGGAAGGCCTGCAAGATCTACGCGAGCCCCATGGTCAATCCCGAGGAGGTCTGGCCGATACCCGCCTTCAACGTGGCGACCCGCAAGTCCTCCGGCGGGACGGGGATCGACTACACCGGGACCCCCCCCAACGACCTCATGCCCCCGCCCCTGCTCAAGCCTTACGTGGCCCCGAGCGCCGGCCAGCCGATCCCTAACCGTCAGACCATGAGTGATTCGGCGGCGACGGCCCTTTCCACGACCCGGGCGCTGTGGATGGTTGTGCGGGCCGGCGATATACAGGTCAAACAGATGGTGTGCCCGAGCAGTTCGGACTCCCCGGATCCCTCGAAGCAAATCGACGTCTACTACGACTTCGAGGCCTATAACAACGTCAGCTACGGGTACCAGGTTCCCTACGGTCCCAATGACACCCGGCCGTCGGAGGCTCTGGACATGCGGATGGGGCTCATGGCGGACAAGGGTCCCTACTACGGGAACACGGTCGTGCCCGGCAGTAGCGGCACGCCCCAGTTGGATGAGAGTTCCTCTCCGAATCAATGGAAGGCCTTCAACTCCCCCAACCATGGGGGCAGGAACGCCGGTGAAGGCCAGAATGTGTTGTATCAAGACGGGCATGCCGCCTTCGAATACAAGCCCATCGTTGGGGTGGATATGGACAACATTTACACGAACATGATGAACTGCGCCGCGAACACGGGTCGGTGGTGGGGCCGCGCTCCTGCACCCGGCGCCACCGGGTCCTTCTATCCCGGTCAGGACACTTTCGGCACCAGCACACCCATTAGGTGGGCCAGTACGGATACGCTGATCTATCCGTAGTCGTCTGAATTCTCCCCGATTGGCCTGGCGGCGCCGGCGGTTGGTTCTCAGCCAATCGCCGGCGCTCTTTTCCGGCGGCCACGGATCAGGCCGTTCACCGCCCAGGGCGCGGAGACTGCAGAGAAGAAAGCGACGGGGGGCGACGCTACCAGCAGATGATGACCGGGCGAACAACTTTGAGTGGTACGGTGCGCGGCGTGGTCGGTGTTCTCGAGCGCGACGGACGCTATCTGATGATCCGCCGGGCCGCCGGCATTCTCGCCGGCGGGACTTGGTGTTTCCCCGGCGGCGGCATCGAACCCGGGGAGTCGGCGCCAGAGGCCCTAGTCCGGGAACTCCGCGAGGAGTTGGGCCTCTCGGTCCGGGCCGGAGAGAAGCTGTGGGAATGGCGGCGCCCCGATGGCCGGCTGACCCTCTACTGGTGGCGGATTCACGCCGCGGACGGCGAGTTGCGGCTCAATGCCCACGAGGTCCAAGCCGCCCGCTGGATGACCGAGCGTGAGATTCGCCGCCATCCCGAGGTTCTGCCCAATAACGTGGTTTTTTTTGAGCACCTTCACCACCACAGCGAAACTGCATTTTCTACAGCGCCGATGACAAGAGGGCCCGACTCCGCGGGCGGAGAGGGCGGATAACGGTTAGCCCGAAGGAATATCGGCCGCCCCGGCAGATAGGTAGTGGACATGACAACAGCCACCGGGCTATGCTTAATCATAAGTCCAACGATGGGGGGGAACCTGCCGCATGTTTAGAGTAGTAACACTTTTCGCGCTGGGTCTCGGTACGTTCATGTGGGCCGTAGGCCCGGTGTGCGGAGACGGAGGCGGCGCGCCCGCCGATTCCGCATCCGGCGCTCCGCGCCCTCTTCAACTGCGCAGCGGGGCCGTGGACACCAGCGTCCGGCCTGTGCTCCCTGCGATTGCACCGGGTGCGGGCGGGGCGACGCGTTACGTGATGCAGTTGGACGCCCCGATGACCCGCGCCCACCGGGAACAGTTCGAGAGCGCCGGAGTGCGACTGGGCGACTATCTGCCCGATAACGCCTACGTTGTTCGACTGGAGGGGGCAACCCCGCAGGGCGCCGGGCGCTTGCCGGGCGTCCGCTGGATGGATCAGTTCCACAGCGAATGGAAGATGGCCCCGGAGGTGGGTCGGCGCTTCGCCGGACCTGCCCCGCTCGCGGCGCCGGCCGACGAAGCGCGGGCGGCTCTGAGCGCCCGCCAGGCCCTTGCTCAGGCCGGCAAGGTCCAGGTGGTGATTTCCCTTTTCGCGGGGGAAGACCCGTCCGCCGCCGTCACGCAGTTGGGGTGTCTAGATGGCGTCGAGGTGCTGGCCGCCAACCCTGACGGTGACCGCGCGCTCATCGACGCCGTCGTTCCGCTGGCCACGCTGCGCGCCGTAACCGCTCTGGACGCGGTCCAGTTCGTGGAGGAGGCTCCCCTGGGCACCTTGCGAAACACGGTCACCCGTTGGGTGGTGCAGAGCAACGTCAGCCCGCAGACGCCCTTGTGGAATGCGGGCCTCCACGGAGAAGGCCAGATCGCGGGACTGATCGATGCGGAGGTGTGGGAAGCCAGTTGTTTCTTCCACGACACCCCACCGGTCGGTCCGACGCATCGCAAGATCGTCGCCTACCGCGGCACCATGGGGGCACACTCCCACGGCACCCACACGGCCGGCACCTTCGTGGGCGACCAAAGCCCGTGGGGCGTCGCCGATCCGGTGGACGGCATGGCCTTTGCCGCCAAGCTGAGCTTCTCGCTCTACTGGGATGTGGATGCCAACCCCTCGCTGCTCTATGCTTATTTGAGAGCCGCGCATCAAGACGGCGCCCGGGTGCACAGCAACAGTTGGGGCGATGACTGGACCACCGCTTACACGACCTGGTGCGAGCAAGCGGACCGCTTCTCCCGCTTGAATGAGGACAGCCTGGTGGTGTTTGCGGTCACCAACTACCCCACGCTCAAGACCCCGGAGAACGCCAAGAACGTGCTGGCCGTCGGTGCCACCTACCAGGCACCCAGTCAGGCCGGCAAATACTCCGGCGGCAGCGGACCCACGACCGACGGACGGCGCAAGCCCGAGGTGTTCGCCCCCGGGGCGTCGATCGTGTCGGCTTCGTCTTATCTCACGTGCGACGGCGCCACCATGGGCGGTACGTCCATGGCGGCCCCGGCGGTCTCGGGCATGGCCCTGCTCGCCCGGCACTACTACACCGCCGGCTTCTACCCCTCGGGGGCGGCCACGCCCGCCGACGCCTTCACGCCCACCGGGGCCCTGCTCAAGGCGACGGTCATCAATTCCGCCGTGGACCTCACCGGCGTCGCCGGCTACCCCTCCGACGCGGAGGGGTGGGGGCGCCTCCTCATGGACAACACGCTGTATTTCGCGGGCGATGCCCGGAGCCTCTTCATCACGGAGGTGCGCAACGCGGACGGGCTGTCCACCGGTCAGTTCCAGACCCACCACGTCAACGTCACCAGCGCCGCCGAACCGCTGAAGATCACGCTGGTGTTCACCGACCTGCCCGCCGCCGTGAACGCCCAGTACCCCGTGGTCAACGATTTGGACCTGATGGTGACCGGCCCGCTGACCGCGAGTTCCGGCGGCAGTGAGTACCTGGGCAACTACTTCATCGGCGGTCAATCGGTTTCCGGAGTCCCGCGCGACGCCCTGAACAACGTCGAGCAAATCCATCGGACCACGCCGGAAACCGGGCTTTACACCATCGAGGTCCGCGGGACGGCCGTGAACCAGGGGACACAGGGCTACGCGCTGGTAGCCAGCGGGGCGCTCGCCACCGCCGCTCCGCCCATCGGCAATGGGGACGCCGACTACGACGGCGACATTGATCTGGCGGACTTCGCCGCCTTCCAGCGTTGCTTCACGGGCACAGACCTCGGCCCGCTGCACGCTGCGTGTCAACCACTCGATCTGGACGGCGACCGGGACGTGGATGCCGCCGACCTGGCCGCCTTCGAGCTGGCCCTCGTCGGACCGTAGGCCCGCCGCCGGGCCCAGTGTAGTGCCTCATAATTGACGCTACGTATTCTTTGCCGAACCGCGACCGTCAGGGAGCGGTCCAGCACATCGCCAAGTCACGCCGCTCCCTGACGGTCGCGGTTCGGATAAGCTGCAGTTTCACTGAGCCACTACACTGGTTGCTCCGGTAATCTCCCGGGTCGAACCTGCGTCAGCCGCGTCGGTAGGGATATCCCCAACGAATTGGGGGAATTTGCCTATTATGGTGAACGGCGCTCCACAACGATAAATCAATATCGTGAGGGCGCATGCTTGTTCCTGCGCACGGTGAGGCACCTCGGGCAGGCAGCGCGGCCGGGGATTGAGCCACAAAAGATGCCGCTACGGGGGGACCAGGCTATCTCTCCCCGCAACGAAAGGCTGGCGACCGATGCACACGAACACCTCTATTCCACACTTGCTGGTGGTGGACGACGACGAGGACTTCGCCCGGCTACTGGAGCGGACCCTGAGCAACGACGGCTACCGCGTGACCTACGCGTTGTCGGGCGAGACGGCGCTGAAACTGCTCGCCGAGCTGCCGATCGATCTGGTGCTCCTGGACATCCACATGCCCGGACTGGACGGTTTCGAGACCTGCCGCCGCATCAAGTCCGCCCCGACGACCCTCGGCGTGCCGGTGATTTTCCTGACCGCCGATCGGCGGAGCAACGCGGCGTTGGCGGCGGCCCTGAGCGTGGGCGGGACCGACTACCTGACCAAACCCCTCTCGCGGGCGGACGTGGTGGCGCGGGTCCGCACCGCCATCCACCAGCGCCTCGAATCCCTCTGGCTTAGGCGACTCGATGCCGAGGACACTCTGACCGGTCTTCCGGGACGGAACTACTTCAGATCCCGTATCGAGGAGGAACTGTCCGACTGCGGTCGATTCCACACCCCGGTCAGCTTGGTGATGGCCGAGCTCCAGGGGCTGAAACAAGTCCACGCCGAGTATGGGACCGCCGTGGGGGATGCTTGGGTGGCCCGCTTCGGGCTTCTGTTGCGCGCGGAGTCGCGGCGGCACGACGTGGTGGCCCGCCTGAATGAATCGCGTTTCGGGTTGCTGCTGCCGCGGGTGGGTCCGCCCGGGGCCGGGTCCGCCGTCCGACGCATGTCCGACATCTGGCGGCTGACCACCCTCTCCAACGGCAAGACCGAGCCGTCGGTTCCGGCAGTCTTCGCGACCGTATCCTATGATGGTGGTTCGCCACCGCCCAGCGCCGGTGACCTGCTGCAGCGCGCCGGCGAGGCGGTCGCCCACGCCGCACCGCTGGGCATGCCGATGCTGGCCACGCCGGCCGTGCCGGGAATGCTATCGCAGGTCGCCGCGGGATAGGCCCCCCGGCTCGGCAGGAGCCTCGCCCTCCCGCTATCGTGCTGCTGGCGGGAAGGTCTTTGACAGAGCACCCATGCGGTTCGACGACGCGGCTTGACGCGGGCGTCATGGACCGCTACCCTCCCCTTGTCTTGGTGTACCGCCGCACCCTTCGACATCATTGCGGGCTGTTCGGGATCGTGGGGCACCCCGAAGCCGCCGAATTGACCCACCTGGGACTGTATGCGCAGCAACATCGCGGTCAGGAATCCGCCGGCATCTGCACCACGGACGGACGGCGTCTGCTCCGCCGCGCCGGGACCGGCCTGGTCACCCAAGTCTTTGACCCGGAGAGTCTGCGGGCGCTGCGCAACCCCGTGGCCATCGGGCACGTCCGCTACTCCACCGCGGGGCTGTCCTGCGAGGCCAACGCCCAACCGCTCCTCTTCGAATGCGCCGAGGGCCCGGTGGCCGTCGCCCACAACGGCAACCTCACCAACGCCGCCGACCTCCGCCACGGGTTCGAGGAACAGGGGCACATCTTCCAAACCACCAGCGACACGGAGGTGATCGTCCACCTGCTGGCCAGCCCGGAGTATCGCCGCAACGGCCATTCACTGCCCAGACTCCTGAGTCACCTGGAGGGAGCCTATTCGCTGCTGCTGCTGTTCCGCGAGCGGCTGGTGGCCATCCGCGACCCGCTGGGTTTTCGCCCGTTGAGCCTGGGGCGGCTGGCCAACGGGGCCATGGTAGCGGCTTCGGAAACCTGCGCCTTCGACATGGTCGATGCGGAGTACGTGCGCGATGTGGAGCCTGGCGAGATCGTCACCCTCACCTCCGACGGGGTAAGCAGCGAGCGTTTCGGTCCGCAGCCACGCCCGCGCGGGGCGGCCTGCATCTTCGAGCAGATCTACTTCGCCGACCCTTCCAGCGACGTCTTCGGCGACAACGTGCACCTGGTGCGCGTCGCCCTGGGACGCAAGCTGGCCGAGGAGGCCCCGGCTGACGGAGACATGGTCGCCGCCGTGCCCAATTGCGCCCGCTGCGCCGCCGAGGGCTACAGCCAG
>JBGPAW010000170.1:0-7759 GCA_041480905.1 Phycisphaerae bacterium | reverse complement strand
CGGGCGAGCAGGAGCAGCCCGACGCCGGCCAGGCTCCCGAGAAAGTGGGAGATCTCCACCACCGGCAGCGGCAGAAAGTCCTTTAGCCACGTCAGTCGCGAGCCCACGCCGGGCGTCGCTCCGGAAAAGAGGAGAATCACCCCGCCGACGAAGGTGGTAAAGGCCAGCACGTTTGGCACCAATCCCGGCACCCATTGGCCAAAGAGACGCACCAGACGCGCCACCGCCTCCTTCTTTATCAGGATTTCGTGCGCTCCCATGAGCAGGGCGGCCGACCCGAGCGGAAGCAGATAGTAGATGCCCCGATAGGCCAGCAACGCCCCCACCACCGCCGGCGCGGGTATGCTCGCCGGCATGAGGTGCAGCATGACGCTCTCAAAGACCCCCAAGCCGCCGGGCACGTGACTGGCCAGTCCGGCCAGCACCGCGACCAGGTAAATGCCCAGAAAGGCCGGATACGACGGTTCGGCCTCGCCGGGCAGCAGGACATACAGCACGGTACCGGCCAGGATCAAGTCGGCGCAGGTCACGGCGATTTGGGCGAGCGACAGCCACAGGGGCGGCGGGGGGAACTCCCACCCTCGTACGGTCAGGGGATGCTCGCGCAATACGCTCCAGACCAGATACGCGCCGACCAGACCCAGTAGGCCCACCCCCAGCACGCGCACGGAGGCGGGAGGCCAGCCCAGCCACGGCAGGAGCAGCGCCGGCTCCAGGATGAACACGGCTCCGCCGATCACGAATACGCCGAGCCAGAAGGTCACCGTGCAGAAGGTCACCACCTTGGTGATCTCGACGGTGGAAAGCCCCCACGCGGAATACAGGCGATAACGCACCGAGGTCCCCGTGATCACGGCGTGCCCGATGTTGTTGCTGAAGGCGTAGCCGATGAACGCCGCCACGGCGATCTTGCGGTAAGCCAAGGGGTGGCGAATGTAGCGGAACGCCAGGCGGTCGTACCCGGTCAGGGCCAGGTAACTCAAGGCCGTCAACAGCAGGCCCAGCGTGAGATGGTGCGGCGGGAGCGATTTCAGCTCGCGGACCACGTCACGGTAGTGATGCCCGTGCAACTCGTGATGCAGGATCCCCAGCGCGGCGAGGAAGAAAGCGACGGCCACCGCCGGACCGAGCGCATGTCGTAGCTGACTTTTCATACGCCCCCTGCGCGGCCACGGTGACACAACACGTCACTTGTGTGGCGGGAGCGCGCCTCATGCTCCGCGATGAGATGAGGGACGTTCCCCCACGCCCCCACCGGGTACTCTCCGCTTCCTTCCCCCGCGGCCACTACAGCCGCGTCCCCCCGCCCCTGTCAAGGCCCGCGTGGCCGGCGGCGCGTGGGACATTTTCCAGACTGCCCCCGTTCTCCAGGGTGGTCGTGATGAACGTCGCCAGCCTCGAGTGAGCGGAGTAGCCGCGATTCAGCCCGCAACGGCCGGGGCGGGCACCAGACGGTGGGGTTCCTCGCCCGGCGGGGGCGCGCCAGTGGCGACGTGCGGTTCCAGTTCTTCGCCGAAACGCACCAGGCGCGCACTGTTGAAGATGACGATGGTGGTCGCGATGGTGTGCAGGAACGCCGCCATGATCGGCCGGAGCGAGCCCCAGATGGCCAACGACTGAGTCACCAGGATGAAGGCCACCCCGAACAGCAGGTTCTGCCAGATCACCGCGGTTGTCTTGCGCGACAGGCGGATGAGAAACGGAATGCGATTGAGGTCGTTGTTCATCAGGGCCACCGACGCCGAGTTGATGGCCACGTCGCTGCCCGCCGCGCCCATGGCAATGCCCAAATGTCCCGCGGCCAAAGCGGGCGCGTCGTTGACCCCGTCGCCGACCACGCACACCTGGTGCCCGCGGCGCTTGAGATCGTCCACCAAGGCCAGCTTCTGGTCCGGCAGCACTTCGGCCTGCACTTCGGTACATCCCATCTCGGCGGCAACGCGGCGGGCCACGGACCACTTATCGCCCGTCACCATGGTGAGGTTCTGCACGCCGACCCTGCGGAGCTCCGCGATGGCGGCGCGGGCCTCCGGCCGGGTCTTGTCCTCCAGGCCGATCCAACCCAGACAGCGCCCGTTCCGCGTCACGTAGAGCATGCTCAGCCCTTCGGTCTCGGCATACTCGGGATCGGCGGTCAGGCTCATGTCCGCGCCCTGGTCCGCGAGCCAGGTGCTGCGCCCGGCCAGGATCTCGTCGCCATCCACGCGCGCCCGGACGCCGCGGCCCATGACTTCCTTGAACTCGGCGGCCTCGGTCAGTTTGATTCGCGCTCTCTTGTCCACCTCCACCAAGGCCCGGGCGGTGGGGTGCTTGCTGAGTTGCTCGGCCGAGGCGGCGGCCTGGAGCAGGTCGGCCCCGTCTATGCCGGGGGCCGGCTTCAACTGCGTCACCGACAACACGCCGGTGGTCAGCGTGCCGGTCTTGTCCAGCACGATGGCCGTCAGGTTGCGGGCTTGCTCGAGATTCAACACGTTCTTGACCAGGATGCCCAGGCGGGCGGCACAGCTCAACGCCGCCACCATCGCCGTCGGCGTCGCCAGCACCAGCGCGCACGGACAGGCGACGATCAGCATGGTGATGGCCCGTTGGAGGCCTTCCTTCTTGTCCGCGGCGAAGAACAGCACGATCCCCGCCACCATCAGGATGGTGGGGGTGTACCAACCCGCGTAGCGGTCGATCAAGCGCGCCAGCGGGGCGCGGGTGCCCTCGGCTTCGAGAATCAGAGCTTGCACGCGCCCGAGGGTGGCGTCCCGGCCGGCCTTGGTGACCCGGATGTCCAGGCTGCCGGTGAGGTTGCTGGTTCCGCCGAATACCTCGTCGTTCAGGCATTTGTCCACGGCCAGAGATTCGCCGGTGATGTTGGCCTGGTTGATACTGGATTCGCCCGAAAGGACCACGCCGTCGGCGGGGATGTTGTCGCCGGGGCGTACGCGGACCACATCGCCCGCCCGGAGGCGAGCGCTCTCGACCACTTCCTCGGTCCCGTCGGGCAGGACCCGGTGGGCTTGATCGGGGGTCAGACGGAGCAGCGACTCGATTGACGCCCGGGCCCCCAGGGCCGTCCGCGTCTCGATCAGGTTGGAGAGGATCATGAAAAAGGCGATGATGCCCGCCTCCTGGTACTCGCCCAAGGCGATGGCGGCGACGATGGCCATGGCCACCAACTCGTCCATGTGCTTTTCGCCGTGCCACAGGTGGACCAGGGCGTTCCAGACCAACGGGGCGCCCAAGAGCAGGGCGCCCATCAACGCGATCAGCGAGGAATAGAAGTTGCCCGATCCGGCGTCACCGCGGCGCACGACGGAACCGGCGAACAGGCCTTGGGCCACAAAGGAGCACACCACCAGCATGCCGCCGAACAAGGTGGCGATCAGCAAGGCGCTGGCCTTGCCGGTCTCCGCCTGTACCGAGTGTTTAATGTTGAAGTGAGCCATGATGCCTCAGCGAATGCTTGCCACGCCTGGTCTCGGATATCATACGTGCGCCCGGCCCCGTGAGTTCGCACCTCCGAACTTTGGACCCATGATTCTAACTCGGAACTTCTCTACGGGTTGGAGGCCGTGATATTGTTTCCGTAAATCATGTAGACTTCGCCCGCATCGCGGCGGCGGCCGGTGCTCAGGTCGCTTCCTTGGCTGCCGGGCTCCTGCGGAAAGGTGGTGTCCACGAAGTCCGCCAACGGATTGCCGATGCCGATGTCGTCAAATCCGTCGTTGTTGATGTCCCCGAGACCGGCCACGAACTGCGGCGGGGCCTCATCCGGGGCGCCCGCCACATAAGGACTCAAGAACACGATGCCCGGCAGATCGGCGCTGCCCACGTCCGCCAGGCTGAAGCGGCGGTTTCCCAGGTGCGGCCCGCCGAAGATCAGGTACACCACGCCTACACGGGTCCGGCCGTTGTCGTCCAGGGCCTTGACGCCGGGAGCGGTGATGAGCAGGTCGCCGTAACCGTCGCGGTTGAAATCGCCCGCGGAGGCGATGTCATACCCGGCCCGGTCCCCGGCACTGGCGCCGTAGAAGACCACGCCGGGCAATTCGGGTGTGGCAATCTGGGCTACCACGCGGTCGCCGTCCAACATGATGCCGCCGAACACCACCGCGATGACGCCGTTATCCACCGGGCAAGGGCCGCTGGCGAAGACCGCGGCGTCCAACTCGTCGATCCGTCGGTCATTGTTGTAATCGAAGAAGGCGCAGGGGTTGTCGGTGGACAGATCGGCATTGCCGAACTGCTCCCGGCAAGCACTGAACGCCGCGTTGTCCTCGCCATCTGCCTCGGTGCCGTTGCCGTTGAAATCCCGCGAGCAACCGTCGGAGGGCACCCCGCCGGCGTCGGCATAGGGCGAGGCCAGCACGATGTCATCGATCCGGTCGCCGTTGAGGTCCAGCACGCTCCTTTGGGCCCAGCCGATACGGTCGTCCGGCTTGTCGCCGCGGATGCGGAGCATCGGCGGACGAATTGACGGAAAGTTCGCGTCGGACAACCGGATCTCCACCTTCCGGTTTTCCTGGCGCTGATAAACGATGTAGGTCGTGCCTGCGTTCTCTCCGGTCGGCCCATCCGCGAACGGAGCACCACAAAGTACATCGGGGGAACCGTCCAGGTTGAAATCTCCCGCAGAGCTGCCGTCGCCCAACATGTCCGAAGGCTTTTCCCCAAAGATCACTAACCAATCGTATGCCGCCGCCTCCATGCCTCTTCCGATAGGAGTAGGCGGATTGCAGGTCGGCGTCGGGGGGGTGGGGCTGACGTAGGGAATCGAGGAACTCCCGGGATTTTTTTCGCGGAGATTGTTGAAGTTCTGACCATGGTAGATAATCACGTTACCCTGGAACTGCCGGGATCTTAGGTGGGTCAGCTCGAACTCCCGGCCGGGGAATCTGGCGGTCAATTCCTCCACGTCCAACTCATTGCGCGGAGCGGAGATAATGACTTCCGGTCGTTGATCATTGTTGATATCGGGGAGGAATCCGACTCGGGCACCGAAGTCGCTCCGAATCGGTCCTTGGTTCAGGTGCTTGGCATCGATCGTATCGTACAGGGCTACTTGAAAGCGTGCGCCCTCCATTCGGCCTGACGGCCCGACCGCACCCATCGTGGGAACCCCGTGAGCAAACCCGGAATCTGTAACCGGGCGTTGCCCGGCCAGATCAAGCGTGACGGTCGCCCGATTGAGGCGGTTCTGGTCCGATATTCCATGGGCGTCCCGGTTCTCGCTGTTAACCAGCGCCACCATGCCAAGCCGTTCCAAGTTGCTCTCACCGGCGATGATATCGTCTTCGGTACCTTGGACCGGTGGATTGTTGGACGTGTTGTTCGGCAGGTTGTCGGGATAGCACCCGTCAAGATTGGCGCCTTCCGGTTTCAGGACGGAATAGGTGATGCGCAGCAGGGGACGCCAATCCGCGTTCAGATCATTGTCCTGGGAAACGAAAACAACGGCGTCGTTGGCCCGGTCGGTCGCGGGTACCACGATCCACCCGATAATGTCCCGCGCCCCGCTGAACAGGTCTTCCAGGGTTTTTTTCACGTTGACAGTGTTGGCCGATCCGGTCACGATGGAATCATTGGTAAAGTTCATGGCCGTGGTCTCATAATCGACGTCCTGTTCGGGGTCCCCACCGTTCTGCGGCCAGTTCGCATAGGTGGCGGACTCGCTAAAGTTCCGTAGCAGGGCGTGCAGGGCCGGGACGGGACCTCGATCAATGGCCCGCAATTCCAGGACGGCGTCTTCGATTCTCCCTTGTACCAGGTCGTCGTTCCACCGCCCCGGGAAAAAGTCGGAAATGAAAGAGCGCAAACCATCGAATTCGATCAGCGCCCACTGCACGGGCGTGACCGTACCGCCCACATCGATCGCGTTAACGAACAACTCCGCGCTGGCGCCGAATCCCGTGTCAGGATTGCTCTTGTCCAGGTAGGTGTCGATCGCAGAATCATACGTGAAGATGGGTCCTAAGACGATTTCGTCGGTACGGGTGTCTTTGACTTGCAGCAAACCGCGCTGGACCTGCACCTCGAACGTGTCCCGGTCGCCGGGCGAGCTGTCACCCGGGTCATCGTCGCGGGTCTGGCGGATCCCATCCACATAGGAGCAACCGAAGAGCAACTCGGGGCGACCGTCGCCCGTGAGGTCCGGGATGTAGCCGACCGAGGTGATGCCGTTCGTTTCATTGGAGAGTCGGGCCACGGGGCCGATGAAGGTGGCGCCGTCAACCTCTGTGCCTCGGGTATTGATCCCCGGGCTATTGATGTCCGCGGTGTTGATGCCCACGGTGTTGACGTTGATGCGCCCGCCGAAGCGGAGCTTGTCCAGCCCGTAGATCAAGTACGCTTCACCGACGGGCTTGAATCCGGTAGGCACGCCAAGCTGGGCGACCAGGATACAGTCGTCGACGAAATCGCCGGCATCGGTGTCGGTGGCCGGGCGGGCGTCGAAGTTGCTGACCCCGGCCATGGCTGAGCCCAACCGCGCCCCCGGGTCAAACCCCAGCCAGGTAGCCCCGGTGAGCGTCCCGCCGACCTTGCCCAAGTCCACCCGTCCGGTGGCAAAGCGCGTGACGTTGATCGTCCCGGCGGCATAAGCATTGCGCGGCGGGTTGTTCCCATCGGTCATGGTCGCCCGGATGTAATAGGGCTTGCCGTCCTCGCGGAGCGGAAAACGAACTAAATCCACCGGGATGCGGATCGGATCCAAGGCCAGATAGTCGCCCATGGGAATGGTGATGGGCGTGTCCAGCAGCGGGATGATCTCGGTCGGGTCGGGATTCAGCGGATCGCCCGTGTTGGGATCATCGTCCAGATCCAGGGAGATATAGAGCTGCGCATTGTCGTCCGCATCGTAGGGGATGTTCTGGTTTGGGGGCGCGCTCGTCGGCTGCACAATGATCACAATGGAATCATCGAGGGTCACCGACATGTTGAACTTCGGCTGGGCCACAAAGATGGTCGGCGGTCGATTGCTCGGGGTTGCTTCCGACTCGCCCACGGTGATCACGATGCGGCTGCTCGCCGGCGGCGCGGTGGTGGCGAAAGCCGTCACCGGGGCATTGACTCCGTCAGTGATGGTGCCCTGCAGGTAGTACGATCCGCGCGGTACAAACGAGGTGGCCACGGTGATGGTGTCGGGCGCCGCGGTGTCGTTCTCCGGGATGCCCTGCACCAGGGACACGCTCGCGGGGCTGGCGTCCGGACTGGTGTTGACCAGGGCGAACGAGATCAGGGCCGCCGAGTCGCTGTCCTGGTCCGTCCAGGTGATGGTAAACGTGCCGCTCTGGGCCACCAGGAGGTTCTGCGCCGGGTCGGTAATGGAGATGACCGGTCGCTTATTCCCTGTGACCTGGGGGCCGCCTACCGGCTGTGGGACCGACACGGTAGTGCACGCGGCGTAGATCAACAGACCCGCGGCTGCGGCGAGCCCCAGAACCCATCGGTATCCGCTGCGAAAGTCCAGTCGCCGAACCATCCTCGGCCTCCTTCAACGCCAAACCCGCCCCGTTGGCCGCGCCAGCCTACCACCACACATCATAGGTCCGCGGGAAATGTCTCGTCAAGCGAAGCGAGACCCCCGCAACCATGCCGGGTCTGGCAAGGGATTGTGGCATCAGGCGACCCGGCGGCGGTTCCAGTAGTCGGTCCATTGGCCGCTCTCGCGCAGGGCCACCAAGTTCATCATCCCTTCCGCGTGCTCCACGTCCCACTTCATCCCGGTCCGTTTCAGACGCAAGGTCAGATTCTTGCACGCCGCCTCCGTCGG
>JBGPAW010000169.1:0-7850 GCA_041480905.1 Phycisphaerae bacterium | reverse complement strand
CGTGATCATCGACGACATGATCTCCACCGGGGGCACGATCGCGCGGGCCGTCGAGGCCCTGCTCGCGGCCGGCGCCCGACCGGAGATCACCGTCGCCGTCGCGCAGGTGTCCCCGCCCTGACGCGGTCCCTGGACGACCTCGCCCTCCTCGTCGAGAAACGGCTTATCCGTCGAGCGGATGCCGGCGGTATCATCTCTGGCCGCGGCGACCGCCTCGGGCGCCCCGGGTGGGTCGGCTCCGTTTCCCAGGTCCGGCGCCGGTGACCCATCCGGCAGAACCACCGGGGCCGCCAGTAGCTTCTCGCCCGCCCCGGCGGGCTGCAGAACGACCAACAACACGCCCATGCACAACCACCAGCCAAGCCTTGTACTCGTTTTGGGAAGCATTCGATTTCTCCTTCTCTCTGCCGTCCGCTTCACGTGATAAGACCCCCGACCCGACGAACGGTGTCGCCAACATGAAACACCTACCCACCCCCCGGGGCGCTCGCCGCACTTGCGCCCCGATAACATGCCCCCAGCTTAACAGATCAGGTAGCCCTTCACCAACGAATAATTTGGCGCGAATTGAAATTTTTTCCGGCTTTCGCCGCCGGATCAGACCCCGAGCGAGCTTGCCTTGTCGTCCGGACGTTCGGAAGGTGGGTTCAAGCTGAAACCGGTTGAGCAATTACAAACGATAGAATCCATCGAAGAGTCATAAATTATCCATTTTATCTTTCTTGCCGCAGAATCGGTATAAATGGGAAATATTAGGGGGGTGGTTCTGCAGTACCCCCACGGCTTCCCTGCATCATCCCCTCGTGATGGTCGTTCCGTAGGGTCCGGGGAACGGACCCTTGCCCGCGCCTGAGTGCGGGTTACGGTCCGATGGCCGGGGGCAACTGCCTCAATCGTAAGGTCGCCAGGCGGCGGACCAGCCCATCTGGGTCGCTGGAAGAAAAGCTCTCCAGCACTGGCCGGAAGGCTTGGCCCTGTTGGTCGGTCAAGACGTCGAGCGTGATCAAGCGGACCAGCCAGTTCGGGTCCGACAGCAACGGAGCCACCTGCTCGACCAGCCGCGGACCCAACTCCAATTCGCGCAGGGCATCCAGCGTGGCCGCGCGGACCTCCGGGGCGGGATCCAGCAATGTTGTCAGGACGACGCGGCGCAACTTGATCTCATCCACGCGGCGCAGGGAATAATCCGGCGGTGTCAATCTGGCCGCCTCGCGCTCGGCGACCAGAGCGGCCAGTGTGCGTATGGCTTTGATCCGGTCGGTTTCCGCCCCCTCGCGCAGCAGAGCCATCAGCCGATCGAGACCCGCTCGGGAGGCGTCCACCCCGGGGCGCCCCACTGCAACGTTCACCGGCGGGAAATCCCGCAAAGCCGACCCCCAGCGCCCGGCCTGATCCATGATGGGATCGAGCAGGAAACTGAAGGTAAGGTTCAGGGGTTGCTGAGGTGAGCGCCGGGCCCAGGTCGCCGCCGGGCCCACGTCCAACGTCTGAACCAGGGTGATGCTTTCCCCCGGCGCCAGCACAGGACGTAGCGCCAGGGACGCGGGAAGATAATTGAGCAGTTCCTGTTCCGGGTGATCGGTCCGCCGAAGGCTGACCAGCACTCGGCCGGCGACCATCCGCCCCTCGCCGATCGAGATCGGAAAGGAGGCGACGTTGGCGAGGCGCCATTCGCACCGCCACGGATCGCCGTAGGTCCATCCCGCTTGGAATGGGGTCACCTCGAAGCGCAAGGCCTCGACCGGTCGGGACACAAAGGAGAACACCCGGTCGTCAAACGCCCGCAAGGCCTCGTGCACGGCCGCATGGAGCGGCAGCGGGGCCGGCTCCTGCCCCTGGGCGGCCAGCGCGGCGGTAATCCGCTCATACGCCCGCCCGGAGCAGCGCAAAGCCTCCCCGGCCCGGAGCGTCTTGACCGCCGCCTCGACGTGTCCCTGGGCGAACAAGGCCTCCCCCGAACCCGCCGCTGCCCACTGATCCGTGTCCGCAAAAGGCTGCAAAACCGCGACGGCCTCATCGGCCTCCCCGGCAGCCAGTTTGGCCAGACCGTAAACCACCTGCATCGCGGTGCTCTGCGGGGCCAACTCCCGGACCCGCGACGCGCAGCGGACCGCCCGCTCGGGGTTCGGTTCGTAGCGGAGGTAGTACCACGTCGCATGATACATGCGCTCGGCCTCATTCTGCCCTGAGGGAGCCGAAGCCGCGGACGTGGGCCGAGGGGTGTCGAGTTCGCTGAACCGCTTTCGCAGGGTGTCCAGGTGGGCGTTGACCGTCTCGGCGTGGCCCATCCTCCGGGCGAGGTCCACCAGCAGAAAATGCGCTTCGAGGGCCTCGGGCGCGAAGCTGACGGCCCGTTCGGCCATCTCCTCCGCTCGTTCGTATTGGCCATCGTCAGCGTAGCACGACGCAAAATCAACCAGTAGCTCTACGGGTACGGAGGCGTTCGGCGCCTGGTGCTCGAGCGTCTGGAGGACGCGTTCATACCATGAGGCGGCCTCTTTGTGCAGGGACAGTCCCTCGAGCACGCGCGCCAAACGCCACATTTCGTCCGCTCGCCCGGGCGACGCCGCGATGGCCGCCAGCAACCTGTGGACCTGCCGCACCGGACGACGCGGTGGGTCAGCTAAGTCCACGAGCAGTTCGTGAGCGGATACGTTCCCGGAAAAAGCCTGCACCGCTTCCGCGGCGTGGGCCTCGGCTTGCGTCGTCTCGCCGCTCCTCAAGTACAACTCCGCCATGCGCCGGTGCAGATCACTTTGCACGACCGGCTCTAGGGTGCCGGCCTTCAAGGCTTCCGCGCAAAACGCCAAACGCGCGTCCAGCGACTGCTGCCGCTCAAACTGACGGTCGATGAGATCCAGTTGGGCGGAAATGTCCGCTGGGTTGAGCCGGCAGTACGAGCCCAGAGCGTCGAGGGCAGCTTCCGGCCGCGCCAGCCGGTTGAGCAGGTCATATTGCCACAGGTAGGCCTCCGCCAAACCGGGCTGGACCCGGGCCGCCGCCTCCAGCCAGATCAACACGTGCTCGGCATCATCCACGCGGGGTTGCGGCGTGCTCAGCCCGAGGGTCCGGGCGTGGTTCAGCAGCCACTCCCCCGGCCGTTCCGCCGAGCCGCGGGCTTGGGCCCGCGCGGGGTCCGAGTTGCTCTCGTCCGCTCGAACCGCGACACAAGTCAGGAACGCGGCGGCGGAAAGCACGACTCCCCGCCACGCCCGGGTGGGAGCCACCTGTTTGAAAAGCAAGTGTATCGAGGGCAACATGCGGTCCTTGTATCCGCGCGCCGGTCACCGATCAAGCAAGCGGCCGGACCCGCGGAAGGCGCTCGAAAAGACTCGCGCATGCGGGTAGAGTGGTGCTCATACGGTCGAGGTGCAGTCGTGCAAGCGATTAACCCCGCAACGGAAGAGATTATCCGCGATTACCCCGAGCACGGCACGCGTGAGGTGGAACAGCGCCTGGTCCAGGCCGAGCGGGCTTTCCGCGAGTGGCGTCGGACTTCGTTTGCCCGGCGGACCGAACTGCTCCACCGGACGGCGGCACTCCTCCGCCGCGAGGTCAACCGGCACGCCCGGCGGATGACCGAGGAAATGGGCAAGCCCATCGCCGAGTCGGAGACGGAGATCGACAAATGCGCCTGGGTGTGCGACTACTTCGCGGAGAACGGCGAGCGCTTTCTGGCGCCGGAGACCGTCGCCACCGACGCGAGGCACAGCTTCATCCGCTACGATCCGCTGGGGCCGGTGCTGGCGGTCATGCCCTGGAACTTTCCGTACTGGCAGGTCTTCCGCTTTGCCGCGCCGGCCCTGATGGCGGGCAACGTCGCCGTGCTCAAGCACGCCTCCAACGTGCCCGGCTGCGCCCTGGCCATCGAGGGGGTGTTCCGCGACGCCGGCGCCCCGGAGGGCCTCTTCAGCACGCTACTGGTCACTTCGCGGGCGGTAGACGAACTCATTAAGAGTCCGACCATTCGCGCCGTTACGCTGACGGGCAGCGCGCCGGCGGGCATCGCGGTGGCCTCGCAGGCCGGCGCCGCCCTGAAGAAGACCGTGCTCGAACTGGGGGGGTCCGACCCCTTCATCGTGCTGGCGGACGCCGATCCCGAGGCCGCCGGCGACGCCGCCACCCGGGCCCGCACGATCAACAGCGGCCAAAGCTGCATCGCCGCCAAGCGCTTCATCGTCGCTCACTCCGTCGCCGAGCGTTTCGAGCGGGCTTTGGCCGACCGCATGGCCCAATTGCGGGTGGGGGACCCGATGGATCGTGCTACGCAAGTCGGCCCCCTGGCCCGGGCCGATCTGGTCGATGAACTCCATGACCAGGTGCGACGCTCCATCCAAGCCGGTGCCAAGCTCCTGACTGGCGGCCACCGCTTGGAACGCCCAGGCTACTTCTACGCTCCGACGGTTCTCACGGGCGTCGAGCCGGGCATGCCCGCCTTCGACGAGGAGACCTTCGGTCCGGTCGCCGCCGTGATCCGCGCGCGGGATACCACTCACGCGATCGAACTGGCCAACCGGTCGGAGTTCGGCTTGGGCGCCAGCCTGTGGACGGCAGATGCCGTACGCGCCCAGACCTTGGCGGCTGAGCTGGAAGCCGGGGCGGTGTTCATCAACGGCATCGTCAAGTCCGATCCGCGATTACCTTTCGGGGGCATCAAGCGGTCGGGCTACGGGCGGGAGCTGTCCGTTTGCGGCATCCGCGAGTTCGTAAACATCAAAACGGTGTGGGTGAAATGAGGAACGTTGCCTCCACCTCACCATCCCCGCGCCCGACGGGCACGAACTCCGCTTCGCCAAGCCGCCTAACCCGGTTTGGGCGCCGTCAGATCACTGAAAAGGGTTACCGTGGCCTTCCAGTTTTCCGAAGTGCCGAAGTCGTCCAGTTCGGGAAACTCATGGCTCATCACCGTGGCGGTGTATTTGAGCTCCTCGTGGAAGCGCAAGGGTGACTTACATAGAATCTCGATCTGGTGGACGGGGTTTGTCCCTTTAAGGGGTTTCTCCGGCAGCCCTTCGTGCCGCAGTTCCACGTAGACCCCGTTGGCGGCCCAGCCGTGCTCCTCGCTCACGGTGAAGTGAAACACATTTCGCCCTTTGACCTTTTCGAGTTCTACCTTCACGTGCCATTTCGGTTCGCCGGGTGCGGGGATGCCTTTGTTGCGCAAGTCGGGGTCGATGTAGGGCTGCGGCCCGACGCCGTTTCCCGTGGCCACTTTGGTCTCCGGCGCTGCGGGCGGCTTGGACGCCTGGGTCACGGTGAAGTAGACGGCCACTCCTGCCACGATCACGAGCACGACGATCAGTACGGGTTTCATCGCATCTCCTTTCTCATGAGAAGCACCCGGACCACAATCCCGGGCCTCGGTCTGGGAAGATATCATACCGGAAGTCGTCCGCCACTGCCATCTGCCCACGCGGGTCTGGCGCACCACCTCGAGGGGATCAACTCCCCTGCACGGTTGGCCCTGGACCTGCCGATAGTAGATTGAGGGCGAGGAGGAGTTGCGATATACTGCCGGGCCGATGAGGAGAATCACCGCGCCCTGTGGCTCGCGGGAATGTTCGGAGTCTGATTTATGAAAACGTTCGCCCGAACGTGTGCCGGACTGGTCCTGAGCACGGTGGTGGCCGCCGGCTGCTCCCAGGTCGATTTCTCGAAATCGGTCTGGAACCCCTTCAACCTGGAACTCGGTTTCGACATCACCAAGAAACCCGTGCGGGTCGGCATCGTGTACTCCCACCAGGGCCTCCTTGCCCTGGAGAGTTGGCTCCCGCTGAGGAAAGCCCCTCCTTACGCCGCCTTACGCGATCAGTTGACCAAGGACCTCGGGTGTGGAGTCCAGATTCAGGAACTCGAACCATTTCAGATCGCCGCCCATCTGCAGTCCGGCCGCATCGAGTACGCCCTGGTGTCCGAGGAAGACTACAAAACCATGACGGCCCAAGGTCCGGTCGGCCAAGTGCTGGCCTCGGCCGTGCCGCTCACGCGCTGCGGTTTGATCGTGGCGTCGGCCAAATCGGACGTTCACCGTCTGGCGGAAATTAAGGGGAAACGGTTCGCCTTCGGTCCCAAGGACGATCCAGTCTTGGCCGTGGCGACCTTGCACGTCTTGGAGACCGCCGGCATTACCAAAGAGGACTTCCAAAAGGAGTTGATCCCCATTATCCCGAACCTCGACCGACTGCAATACCACATCAGTTCCTACGAAGCCGCCAAGGAGATTGTCTACGGCCTCGGGACGGAAGTCGGCGTCATCGAGGAGGCGGAGTACGAATCGTTCCCGGAGACGGGCGGTCGGCTCCTGCCGCTGAAGTTCGCCAAGGACGATTTCCGTGTCCTCGGTCGGACCGCGACTATCCGCGCCGAGACTTCTCTGGCCGGTCCCTTCCTCGCGTCGGCGCAGGCTAACCCGGAGGTCACGCGCGCGGTGGTCAAGTTTCTGTCCGCCACCGACAAGGAACACGAAAGGGCCCTTCACGACGTGGGGCTGAGCCGTTTCGACCTGAAGCCGGCCACGCACGATACAGGCTCGGCGGTGGTGCGCTCCGCCGCCCCGCCTAAGTGAAGCCCCGGAGTCCCTTCGCCTGGCCATCTTCCCTGGCACTGATCCTCGAACTCCACCGCACCACTCGAGCGAGTCGCCAGTTCCACCTTGCGTGCCAAGAAGATTTTTTCTCAGGTTCGTCAGAGAGCGGCATGATCTGTCGGTCTGTTGAACCGTTCCCTCACGGTTGCGGCTCGGAAAGGAATACGACGCGCCCGTGGCGAAGCACCACGCCAGCGCACCCTTCCGGGCTTCAAACCCTGCGAAAGAACGCCCCTGACGGATCACGCCTTCAAGGAAGCAACTCCTTGTAGCAGCGTGATTTACGATGCCAGGTTTCGGCACATGTCCATCCGATTCCAACTTGCTACTTGCGGCGCGACAACAAATTACAGCGCCGACTCTCCCGGAAACTGTAAGATTCGATTCGCTTCCTGACAATACAAGTGGTTGAGCGTGCATGCGGTTGTGCACGTGGAATTCATTTTCAGTGTCCCTTCAAGAAAGGAGCCAAGAGATGAAAGCGATCACGAGCATTTTTGCCCTCGTGGCAGGGTTGGCATTGGGTGCGGCAGCGCAGCCGGCATGGGCCCAGTGGCAAGTGGCCAAGCTGGTCGCCTCCGACGCGGCCGCCGGAGATGACTTTGGCATTTCCGTCTCGATCGACGGCGACTTCGCCATCGTCGGGGCATGGATGGACGACGATGCCGGCCCCAACGCCGGCGCGGCGTACATCTTCCAGCGCGACCCGGGTGGAACGGTGTGGAACGAGATCCGCGAGCTCACCCCTCCCGTGCCGCCGCCCGTTGTTCTCTACTTCGGGTATTCCGTCTCGATCAGCGGCGACACCGCTATCGTCGGGAGGTACGGCACCGACGCCGGCTCGGCCTACATTCATGAGCGCAATCAAGGCGGTGAGAACAACTGGGGCCTGGTCGCCACGCTCACTGCGGCGGGTCCCTACTTCGGGCACTCGGTCTCGCTCAGCGGCGACCTCGCCCTCGTCGGAGCGCACGGCTACAACAACAACTCCGGCGCGGCGTACATCTTCGGACGGCACGAAGGAGGGGAGAATCACTGGGGCCTAGTCACTACGCTCACCGCCCTCGATGCCGCGAGTTGGGACGAGTTTGGCTTCTCCGTCGCGATCAGCGGCGATACCGCCCTCGTGGGGGCATGGCTTGACGACGACGCGGGCGGCAACTCCGGCGCGGCGTACATCTTCCAGCCTGACCCAGACTTCCCGCCCCCATTTTGGGGCCAGGTCGCCAAGCTGGTCGCCGACGACCCTGCGGCGGATGACCGG
>JBGPAW010000168.1:0-7853 GCA_041480905.1 Phycisphaerae bacterium | reverse complement strand
TAATAACCGACGCTCCCCGCTTCCCGAACGCGCATCAGCGGCACGTAATGGGTGGCTCCGATACCCCTCCCGGTGAGCACAAACAGCGGCTCCTTGAGGTAGGTCCGCCAGAGGATGCCGTATTCCATCGTCCTCCAGCCGGAACCCCCGGACAGCGGTATGACGATCTGCCCTTTGCCATACTTTGTTCGGAATCGCGCCGTCACGTCAAAGCCGACTTGCGCGGCGCCGACCAGCGCCACGGCAACGGCGAGTCCGTAGACGAGCACAGTCTTCACCCGTCCGCGGACGAAGAGCAACGCCGTCATCCCCAGAAACACGGCCGCCGCATACAACGTCCTGGTCTCGCTGAGCACAATACCCGCCAAGCTGGTGAAAATGAGCATGACCGATATAGCGGGCAAGGGACGTTTGTGCGCCAGCCGCCCGATCCCGACACTGAGCAACACCAGATAGCCCACCATGAGCAGCGCGAACTCGCCGCGTTCTCCGGCGAGTTGACCGGTCCCTTCCTCCTGGGCGAGCGGGGGAACATAGAGACCGAAGCGGATGCAAAGGTGGACCAGGAACATGGCGAAGAGGAGCCACGTGGCGAATCCCAGAAACCGCTCCACCGGGACAACGCCGCGGAAGTATCGGACGCCGAACAACATGGCCGGAACGAAATGGAGCGCCCGAGAGTACGTCAACGCCGTGTGCGGGTAGAGTATGATGCCCAGGACCAATGCGACCGCCGCCGCCGCCGCGATGATCGTGAAACACCGGTGCAATCCATTGCGCGGCCCCCCTCGCCGGGGAAGCAACAGCGTGCCCAGAAGCGTCAACCAGGCCAGCAGGTCCGCCGGCTGCCAGGCTCGGGGCAACCCCAGATTGCCGGCCACGTAGACGTATCCGCCCAGGATGTTCCCGAACAGCGCCGACACGATCAATAGATAGAACACCCAGTGCGGCCGGAGGAACATCAAGAACGCGGCCAAGGCGACCGCCACCAGACTGATCACCGCTACCGCTGTAGCCACCATCCACCACTCAGCTTCTCACCCTCTGACCGCCCTGTGTCTTCACACCGGGCCCGGGCTGCGACCCTCCCGAGGCTTTTTCGCGGGGCGCCGGGTCGGCGGATGCTCCACAAACCACGTGTACAGCCGCCGGGCCACCTCCTCAGCTCCCGCCACGTTGAAGTGACAGTCGTCACAGAAGAGCTTCAGCCGCCCGTGCATCGGTTTCAGGTCCACGAACTCCGCCCCCATCTCCCGGCACACCGCTTCCAACGCTGTGTTATACCGGTCCATCCCCACGCGCAGTTGATCGGCGGGTAAATACTGCCGCCTTTCGTTCCACCCCATCCACAGCAGCTCATCCGCCTCGGGACTCAGGTCCCCCTCCCAGAGTACCGGCTGAGAGACGAACACCGCTCGGACCTCCAACTCTCGGCAGCGCCGGACCATCGCCCGCACCCGCTCCTGGTATTCCCGCAGCGCCCCGTCCAACTCCGGCAGCCGGTCGCAGCGCTCTCCCTGCCGCCGCAAGCGCCGCCGCACCGGATAAATCTCTGCGGCCGCGTCCTCCACCACGATGTTCCCTGTCGGCGATTGCCCAAACCACAGCAACCGCGCCACGTTCATGACTCGCGACCGCGACCAGAACGGTTCTGTTCCCTCGATCTGATCCGCTATGCCCCCCAAGTACTTCACAAAGTCGTTGATCCCGATCAGGAACACCAGACAGTCCATCTCCCGGGCCAGTCTCGAATGCTCCACGAACCGCAGGTGCTCCTTGGTCGCGTACGCGCTGATCCCGATGCTCCCCACCCACACTCGCGGAAGACCCGGCTGAGCGTTCAGCATCTCCATCAGCACGCTGGACCAGGCCTTCGTGTCATCCAGGTACAAACACTCCGTCGTGCTCCCGCCGAGGCATAGGATGCGGTACGCCGCCTCCCGTTGCGGCAACTCCGGCCCGCGGATGCCCCGCCGGTTCGTCGTGACGTGCGCCTCTCCCTCCGGAATCCCCGGCATCAACCCCGGGCGCGGCTTGAACACCTTCTTGATTCCCGGTGGCCGCGCGTGGTACTCCGGCAACTTGGGCCCCCATCTGAGCAGACTCAGGATTCCCTCCGCCAGGAGACACCCGCCCCACCCCATCACGTTCAGCAGCACCAGATGCATCCAGCGCTGGCGGAAGAATCTTCGTCCTTTGGTCCACATGAGCCCGCCGACGCTGAACAGCAGCACACCCGCCAAGCCCCACATCACCAACTTGTCCAGACGTGTCCACGTTCGCCATCCCCGCGTATACGCCACACCGGCGGCCAGTAACAACAGGGCCGGCACCAGCCCAAGCGCGAGCCAGCCGAGGAGCATGGCTTTGGCGGAGTGCCCTTCCGTCCCGGAATAGCTGGGACTGCCGCTATACATGGCTGCTTCCCTTGCGATCGAAATACTCGCCGATGGTCTCGGTAATCCGCAAGCTTGCCCGGCCATCGCCGTACGGATTGGCCAACTGGGCGACGCGCCGATACAGCTTCTCATCGCTCAAAAACGTTTCAGCCGTGCTGACGATTTTTCGCGGGTCGCGGCCGACCAGAATCGATGTGCCCGCCTGGATACCTTCGGGGCGTTCCGTCGTCTCCCGCATGACCAACACCGGCTTGCCCAACGAAGGAGCTTCCTCCTGAATACCTCCGGAGTCGGTCAGTATCAGGTGCGACCGGTTCATCAGCCAGACGAAAGCCAGGTAGCTCAGCGGCGGTATCAAGTGGACGTTGGGCACGCCGTCGAGGACTTCGTGCACCGGCTGTAGCACGTTAGGATTCAGGTGCACCGGATAGACCAGATGGGTGTCCGGATATTGCGTGGCAATGGTCCGCATGGCTCCGCACATGTCGCGGAACGGCTGCCCGAAGCTCTCCCGGCGATGGGCCGTGATCAGCACGATCCGCTGGTCGCCGATCCTTTCCTGGACCACCGCTTTAATGTCTTCCACTTCCGCGTAGGTGTTCCGTTGGGTCTTCTCCAAAGCCCACAGCAGGGCGTCGACTACCGTATTTCCCGTGACGTGGATCGTTTCGGGGAATACGTTCTCCGCCAGCAGGTTGTCCCGGGCCCGGGTGGTTGGCGCGAAGTGCAGGTCGGTCAGCACGCTGGTCAGCCGGCGGTTGATCTCCTCGGGAAAGGGATTCCGCTTGTCTCGGGTGCGCAGCCCGGCCTCCACGTGACCCACCGTCACTCCGGCGTAATAGGCCGCCAGCGACCCCGCGAAGACGGTCGTGGTGTCGCCTTGCACGAGGATCATGTCGCAGCGGTCCCGGGCGAAGACCTCGCGCAGCCCCACGACGACCCGCGCGGTCACGTCGTACAGGTCCTGTCCGGCCTGCATGATGTTCAAGTCGTGGGTGGGACGCATCTCGAAAACGTCCAGGACCTGATCGAGCATTTGCCGGTGTTGCGCGGTCGCGCACACGCCGACCTCGAATCGCTCCGAGGCGTGCAGAGTGCGGACCACCGGGGCGAGCTTGATCGCCTCCGGCCTCGTGCCCATCACGACCAGTACCCGAATCTTCCGCGCCATGAACTACTTTCGCCCGCTCAGCGCCGCCTCTTCAGTCCGACGTATAGCACGCACGCAAAACCCGGGACGTTGGCGAGACTCACCGCCACGAGCGAGGCCACCGCCACTCCCATGGCCCCCCACCGGGGTGCCAGGACCCACGCCAATCCCAGCTTCGCCACCAGCGTCACCGCGAAAAATGGCACTTGTTGTTTCACCAACCCCAGACCGTTCAAACAAATCTGCAGACTGTTGCTGACGGAATTCGAGACCGCCAGGGCCGCCAGAATGAACAGGAAACCGTACGACGCTTCTACCTTGCCCCCGGTCCAAACTCTCACGATCCAGGGGCCGGCGAGCGCCAGCAGAGTGCAAAGCCCTCCTACTCCCACCACGGTGAACACCAACAACCTGCGGATCGCGCGTTTGATCCAGTTCCAGTCGTTGTTGCCTTTGGCTTCCCCGAACGCACCCCATAGGGGGATCACCGCCGCCTGAAATGCAGTGGTGGCCAGCAGGAACATCCGAAAAGGCACGGCATAAGGCACCACCTCGCCTACGCCGCACCGGTAAGTGATGATCAAGTTGTCCGCGTGGTTGTACACCACCTTGAGCAGTTCGAGGACCAGGAAGCCCGTCCCCAGCCCCAATAGGAGCTTGAATTGCCTGAGGCGGACTTGGCTCGGGATTGGCAGCAGCCAGGGCTTCTGCACGAAGAACAGGACCCCCGAGGCCACCATGTTCACCAAGAAGGGCGTTCCAAATACGGCCAAGACCAGCCAGCCCACGCCGGCGTCGAGCCACACCGCCGCAAGCATAAGCACCAGCCCGGCCAGCCCGCTGACCACAGTCCACCCGGAAGTCCAATACGCCTCCTGGTAGGCCAGATAGACCCGCTGGTTCAGCGTAGTAGGGAGGGCGAGGGCGAGCATGGCCGCCATCAGCGTGGCCATGACCACCGCGTCGCCCTTGGCGCCGGCGTAGTCCACGTTGAAGAACCGGTGCAGCGGAAGCGTGCGCAGGACCGTGACATCCAGCAGAATGAAGACGGTCGCCAGTAGCAGCAGCACGTAGAACGCCGACGAAACCAATTGACGCTCGCTGGGCCGGTCTTTGCGCCCGGTCGCCTGGGAGAGCAAGGTGTTCAATCCGCCGCCCAGACCGAGGTCGGCAAAAGGCAGTACCGTAAACGTCTCCGCAATCGTCAACCACAGCCCGTACCGTGCTTGTCCCAGGTAGCTCAAGAGAATGGGAACCGCGATGATGCCCCGTAGCAGGCTGACCCCTTGGGCCGGCACCTGCGTGAGCCCGCCCGCGAAGGCCCGCCGCGCCCGGTTGATCGGGATCGCCTTGCTCTCCGGGACCGCTCGGCTGAGGAGTGCCATCGGGTCGGGGGCGTCAGGTGATTCGCCGTCGGGCATGAGGCTATTACCTTTCTACCCCGCGCACAAAGATCGCGTCGGCCTGCACCGGGCGCCCCGTGCGTGGATCGCACGTCTGATCGAAGCAGCCGCGGAAGCTGAAACCCAGTTCCCCCATTAACTCGTAGACCTCGTGAAACTCGGCTTGCGCGCGGTACAGCTCGAGGAAACTCACTTCCACAATGGCGACCCTGGCACGGCCGATCGTCGCCCGCCCGCGAAGCCCAAACGCCGATGGCGAGGGCAGGCGAATCGCCCGCCCCACGCCGCTGGGGACATGCCGGCGCAGCTCGCCTCCGCGTCCCCATTCAGCACGAAGCCACTCGCACGCATGTCGTGCGCCCGCACCCTCCGTTGAGCCCCGAACAGGCCTCGAGAATTGGTCGGCAATCACTTCGAGCCTAGACACCTATAGGCGCTGGCTCCGGCCGCGGCTGTGGTAAGGGCTGAGGCACAGGATCGGGCGCCGGCTTACGCGGGATCTTGAAATCGTGCCCATTGGCCGTCCGGTAACACACCAGCCACGCCTGGTAGTCCACCAGGTTGATGCACCCGCTCCCATCCAGGTCCGCCGCGGGGTCGTACTTCGTATCGCCCATGCACGTCCCGAACGCGTCGATCAGGAGCCAATAGTCGTCTACGTTCACGCCCCCGTTCCCATCGAGATCACCACACGGGTCACACTCATCAGGGATGGCGTTGTGGTTATAGTCGTGGCTCGTGCCCCCGGAAATGTCGATGGCATCGGGGATGGCGTTGCTGTTGCAGTCCAGGAGGAGTTCCCAGGTGTCGCTGAGGCCGTACTGGACGTCGGATCCGGAGTCATAGTACCCGCCAAAGAGCCACGTCGTCCCGCGGGCACTGTCATAGGCCAGAGCGTGGGACCGCCGGGGACTGGGGCCGGTGATGGGCCGCTGAGTCCAGAAACCCCCGTCCCATTCCCAGGTGTCACCCAGATAAGGACCGTTGACAAACCCGCCACCAAACAGCACGGTCACCGCGCGGGCGCTGTCGTAAGCCAGACCGATGTACCCGCGTGGGCTGGGTCCGGTCGTGGACCGCAGCGTCCACGTGCCGCCGTTCCATTCCCACGTCTCGCCGTCGAAACCACCCGCGTCGCGCCCTCCGAACAGCACGGTCATGCCTCGGGCGCTGTCGTAGGCTAGGGAGTGGCCTCCCCGGGGACTGGGGCCGGTCGTGGACCGCAGCGTCCAGGAGTTGCCATCCCATTCCCAGGTCTCGCCATTGTTACCACCGCTGTCAATCCCCCCAAAGAGCACGGTCACTCCCCGGCCGCTGTCATAGGCCGAGTCGTGAGAGTAGCGCGGGCTGGGGCCGGTGGTGGACCGCAAGCTCCAGGTGCTTCCGTCCCACTCCCAGGTGTCGCCCTGCAAATAGGGCGACGGATAATTGTAACCGCCGAACAGCACGGTCACGCCTCGGGCCCTGTCGTAGGCCAGTGCGTAGCTGGACCGCGGGCTGGGCCCGGTGGTGGATCGCAGGGTCCAGGTCCCTCCGTCCCATTCCCACGTGTCACCCAGAAACGAACTGCCGGTCCATCCCCCAAACAGTACCGTTACACCCCGGGCACTGTCACAGGCCAAGCGGTGGTCGGTGCGGTAGGTGGGTCCGCTCTCCGCCGCCGGGCCCCACTGGTCTCCGTCCCATACCCACGTATCGCCAAGAGGGTAGTGATAACCGGATCCGGAATCGTAATACCCCGCGAACAGCACCGTCGTGCCGCGAGCGCTATCGTAAACCATGGCGTGCGAGCGCCGCGAAGTGGGGCCATCGGTGGTCCGCACGTTCCAGCTACTTCCGTCCCATTCCCAGGTGTCACCCAGAAAGGGACCGTTGACGAACCCCCCACCGAACAACACGGTTACGCCGCGGGCACTGTCGTAGGCCAAGCCGTGGTAGCCTCGTGGGCTGGGGCCGCTGGAGGATCGTAACGACCACGCGCTGCCATTCCATTCCCAGGTCTCGCCGTCGTAACCACCGCTGTCACGTCCGCCGAACAGCACGGTCACGCCCCGACCGCTATCGTAGGCCATGGCGTGCCCTTCGCGGGGGCCCGGGCCAAAGGTGGACCGGAGCGTCCAAGTGGTACCATTCCATTCCCAGGTCTCGTCGTCGCGACCACCGCTGTCACGCCCCCCAAACAGCACGGTCACACCCCGGGCGCTGTCGTAGGCCATGGCGTGAGAGTACCGCGCGCTGGGCCCAGTGGTTGCGCGTAGGCTCCACGTATTCCCGTTCCACTCCCAGGTGTCGCCTTGGTAATGTGGGGAGGTACTATCTTCGCCCCCGAACAACACGGTCGCGCCGCGTGCACTGTCGTACGCCAGCGCGGAGCCGGACCGCGGGCTGGGGCCCGTGGTCGAGCGTAGTGTCCACGTGCTGCCGTCCCATTCCCAGGTGTCGCCCAGAAAGGCACTGCCGGTCCAGCCCCCGAACAGTACAGTAACGCCCCGGACGCCATCGTAGGCCAAGCGGTGGTCGGTACGGTGGCTGGGACCGATCGTACGATTCAGCCAGACAGGGCCACTCGCTTGGGTCACTTGGAGTGCAAGGGCGGGGATCATCCCGACCGCCAACATTAGAATACCCCGAAGGGTCTTGAGAGATGCCATCTTTCTGTCTCCGGTGAGCGCGCCGCGAAGCCGCTCAAAAAGCGCCTACTTTACGAGTTTACCAGGTCAGCGACGCCAATACAAGCAGGAACACGTGATACGCCGGCGGCGGGTCTGGCAAGGGATTGTGGCATCAGGCGACACGGCGGCGGTTCCAGTAATCGGTCCACTGGCCGCTCTCGCGCAGGGCCACCAAGTTCATCATCCCTTCCGCGTGCTCCACGTCCCACTTCATCCCGGTCCGTTTCAG
>JBGPAW010000167.1:0-7857 GCA_041480905.1 Phycisphaerae bacterium | reverse complement strand
CGGTGACGATGGAAAGGGGGAGCTTGTTGGACCAGGCGTAGCGGCGGAGCTGGTAGGCCGGACCGGGGTCGTCTTTCACGCCGACCGACGGTTTCTTGGCCTCGACAAAGAACTTGCGCGTGCCGCCGATGCGGAAGCAGTAGTCCGGGGCCTTGGTGGTGCCGCCGACCTTGATGGCGTCCTCGTGGATGACGTCCTTGTAGGCTTCGGCGCGACCCTCGTTGTTGTCCACGTCCCAGCCGAGGGCCGCAAAAAAGGGGTCGATGAACTCGCGGCGGACCTGGGTCTCGTTGTAGGCCGTGTCCTGGTACGCTTCCCGTTGTTGGGAAAAGCGGGCGACCAAGTCCCGAACGGCCGGCGGGCACGGGAGGGCAGCTTGAGGGGCCGTAGGTTTCATGGTTGTATCATACCGGCGTCACGCCGCCGTGAAAAACGCCGCAACCTGTTGACAAGGCCGGCGGAACGGTTGTAATGATCGATCCAATGTAGGTGAAGGTGTCTTCACCGTAAGTCACTTTTAAGGATGCGACTATGAAACTCAAAATGGCGGTTCTGGTGATGACGGTAGGGGGTGTGGTGGGTCTCGCCGTGCTGTGGAGCGGCTCCAGCGCGACGGCCAATGATGGGGCGACCATCGCCGCGGGAACGGTGACCACCCTGGCGATGGCGGACAAGGAGTTCGAGTACACCGGGTCCAAGAAGTGCAAGATGTGCCACTCCAAGGAGCTCAAGGCCTGGGAAGAGACCAAGCATGCCAAGGCCTTCAACACCCTCAAAGCCGGCGAAGCCAAGGAGGTCAAGGAGAAGTTTAAGCTCGACCCGGCCAAGGACTACACCACCGATAAGACCTGCCTCGCGTGCCACACGGTTGGCTTCGGTAAGAAGAGCGGCTACGCCGTTCCCGACGCCGCCGACGAGAAAGCCGTCAAGGCCGCGGAAGATTTGCAGGGCGTTGGCTGCGAGGCCTGCCACGGTCCGGGGTCGGAATACAACGTCTTCAAGAAGGACATCAAGAAAGAGAAGAGAAAATACAAATTCGCCCAGCTCGCCGAGCTCGGTATGACCAAAGTGGAGGCGGGTGTCTGCACCACGTGCCACAACGACAAGGGCCCGACCTTCGACAAGGCTAAGCCCTTCGACTTCGCCAAGATGAGCAAGGACGACAAGGCCATCCACACGCACGAGAAGCTCGAACTGCGCGAGGATTAAGACCGTCTAGCGCAAAGCCCGGAGGAGCCGCAGGCTTCAGCCTGCGCGGCCGGGTGCCACTGCTCTTTGAGCAGTGCCGGACACGCTGACGAAATCAACCCCGCAGGCGCGATGCCGAGATCGGCTGGTCGCGCCCTGCGGGGTATTTTTATCACTGAGCAAAGAAAAAGGAGGTGAGTCGACGACCTACCCTACAGCTTCGCGTAATCCATCCCCCACGCGTTCATCTCCTGTGCGACCTGTAGCACTTGCGGAAGTCGGTTCATCAACTCGCCGGGCAGTTGAAGAAACAGAGCAAGGTACACGGGTCGCACCCTCCTTCCGTGCCCAGCCAGAGCAGCAGCAACACCGTGATCACCACCCCCGCGGCGACCAGTCCGACACCAATACCGACGGCGCCGAAAGCGACCGTGGAGATGTAGATCCCGCCGAGGGCGATGTCGATATCGACAGCCGCCGCGGTCAGCGCCCCGATCGCGAGGCAGCCCACGCCCGCCAGAGCGAGGTCGTCTCCGAACTCCTTTACCGCGGTGTCATGTTGTCGCATCGGCACAAACCCGGAGCCTTTGGCCATCGCGGCCGAGGCCGGAGAAGACCCGTCCAACCGGGGGGCGGCTTCCTCCCCGCGTGCCACCGCCCACACTCGACCGGGATTGTCCGCGATCCAGTCTCTCCAGGCCGTCAGGTCCTGCCCCAATTGGTCCTCGGCCATATCCACCCGCGCCAGCAGCGCAGCGTCGCTCAAATCGACCGCGACCGTGGTGGTCGTCGTTTCGCCGCCGGTTTCGACGGTCACTTCCACCGTGCTGGAATCTTCCGACCAGACCAGGGTTGCGGTCCCGCCCAAGCCTGACATCTGGGTGGGGCGTAGACGGGCGTCCACCGTCATCTGGATCGCCCCTTGCGGTCCGACGAAAGTAAAGCCGCTCGCCACGCTCTGCCGGCGGTAAACGGTGATCGCCGTGCCCGCTGCGGCGTCGCTGTAAGCCAGGGCGATATCTTCGTACGGATCGACGATGACCGCCGCGGTTCCCGTCGAGAACTCGGCCAGGGAGCCGCCGGGCTCCATGGGAACCGGCGAGAACGAGTACTCGCCGAAGTCCCAGATACCGTGAAGATACGACCCGTTGGCCAGCAACTCGCCGCGCCAAGGCGACGTGTCTTGCGGGTTGTCCGCGAAAGCCCACGTCCCCGCGTAGTGGTCGCCGACCCACCTCGCCTCCACGACGTAAGCCCTTCCGTCCTCGGACTGGTCCGTAATCTGCAACTGGTCGCCGGTCTGGACCATGTTCGCCGTCCCCGGCTGCGGCGTGGAGGGGAAATGGTTCCAGTCGATCGTCACGCTGCTCCAGTCCCCCTCCAGCCCGTCGGCCGCCGGCGTCGCCGTGCGGTCGAACGAGTGGTACCAACCCTCGTACCCGATCCATCCGCCGACGATGCGCCGGCTGTCCGCCGAGACGCTGCCTGACCAGCCTTCCTCGGTATCGACATACTCGTCCCCGTTGCGGAGGGCGCGGAAGGCGCGGTAGAGTCCCGAGCGACCGTCGTCGGACTCGTGGAGATAGAAGGTGTCGTCATGGGCCACGACGATGGCGACGCCACGCCGGGGCGTCGATTGGGCGTCCTGGCGATCCCCGGATACCCAGCGCCCATTGAGCGGGTCCTGCGCCGCGGAATGCTCCAGGAGCGTTCCGCTGATGCCGTCGTCGCTCGAAGTTTGCAGGTGAATCCGGGTGCGACCGGCGAACATCAGCCCGGTGACGTGCTCGGAGGCGATCGCCCCCAGACCGAAAAGCTGTTCCCCGTCCGAGTCCTCCATGACGAAGTCGATGCGCTCGTTCTCCGACCAGTCGCCCGAAGCGTCCAGGGGGCTGAGCAGCAGGGATTCACCGTCATAGGCCAGCACCACGGGCGCGCTGTCGGTCGTGCGCGTCCACATTCCGGTACAGGTGTAGTCCACCAGTTCGGCACGGTAGAACGTGACCGCCCGCTCTCCATTCGGTGCGTCCCACGTTCCGGTGATGGTGTTTCGGTCTGCGCTCTCGGCGCCTTGCCAGTTGTCCTGAGACAGGTCATCGAATGACGTCCGCCAGTCACCGGACAGTTGGCCGGGCGACGCTTGCCGCATCGTGACGTAGCCCGCTGCGCCGTCATCGGCTTCGATCTCAAAGGTGATTTCGCCGAGTTCTTCGCTGGTGACCACGGCGTGGGCTTGGCCCCAGACACCCGCTCCCGCGGGGTCGATCCGCTCGACCGCCCACTGACCCTCCAGACCCGCGATACCGCTCGGGGGCGGTGCGTCTTGGTCACAGGCGTCCCCGATCCCATCGCCGTCGGCGTCGGCCTGATCGGCGTTGGAGGTCGTCGAGCAATTGTCCTCGGCGTCCGGTACCCCGTCGTCGTCGCGATCCGACGGCGGGGGCGGCTGACTGTTGTCGTTCCTGCCCCCACCGTCCCCGCCGCCACCACCACCGCCGCCTCCGCTACAGCCGCCGGTGAGAACGAGACACTGGGCCCAGAACAGGACCAGTGCCGAGAAGAGCCGGAGTCCGCTGTTGCGGATCGATCCAGGCGCGAGAATGGACTTCATAAGTGTGCTCCTGGTGGAATGCCTCGGGACATCCTTAACGTGGAAGCCGTAAACCGAACAGTGACATCCGTACCGTTTGACCGGCCCTGACCGAAACCGGGGCGCTGCTTCACGCGTGCCGAGAGTATACCCTGATCCCCGATTCTTTGCCAGAGAATAAGATGTGGGCTGGAGAAGTTCCGCCTGACGAGATCAGGTCCTTCCACGGATCGGCATTGTAGGCCGCCGGCCGAGACCGCGCAACGGCATTCGTGAAGAAATTGAACGTCGCCCGGCCAAGTTGCGTGCCGGGGTCAAAAGCGGGAGAATACGCTGGTCGCCGGAGCCCTCTCCGAGGGCTGAAAAACGCAGGTGCTTGGAACGCAGGAGGAGTGTCGTGAACGAGTTGCTGGATCGGTTTCTACGGTATGTGAAGGTCGAGACCACCGCGGTAGAGGATGCGGGTCAATATCCCAGTTCGCCCGGGCAGTTGGAGCTGGGCAGGACGCTGGCTGAGGAGTTGCGCGCCCTGAAGCTCGAGAACGTCAGCCTGGACGACAACGGCATCGTGATGGGTACCATCCCCGGCAATGTCAAGAAAGCCCCGCCCACCATTGCCTGGATCTCCCACCTGGACACCTCGCCGGAATACACCGCCAAGAACGTCAAACCCGTCATCCACCGCAACTACGACGGCAAGGACATCGCCCTCTCCGGCGACAAGACCAAGATCATCCGCCTCGAGGAAACCGAGGGGCTGGCCGACCTGAAGGGCAAGACGCTCGTCACCACCGACGGCACCACGCTGCTCGGCGCGGATGACAAGGCCGGCGTCGCCACCATCGTGACCGCCGCCGCCCACCTGATGGCCAGACCGGAGATCAAGCACGGGCCGGTCCGCGTCCTGTTCACCTGCGACGAGGAGGTCGGGCACGGCACCGACAAGCTGGACCTCAAGAAGATCAACGCCCTCTGCGCCTACACCTGCGACGGCGAGGGCGCGGGCGGGATCGAAAACGAGACTTTCTCCGCCGACCTGGCCACCGTCACCATCACCGGGGTCAACATTCATCCCGGTCTTGCCAAGGACCGCATGACCAACGCGATTCGTCTGGCGGCGCTGTTCGTCTCGCGGATGCCGTGGCAGCGGTTGGCCCCGGAGAAGACCTGCGGGCGCGACGGGTTTCTGCACCCCTACGTCATCGAGGGCGGCGTGCCCGAGGTGAAGATCAAGATTCTGCTGCGTAGATTCGTCACCGCCGACTTGAAAGATGAAGCCAAGGTCCTCAAGAACATCGCCGCCTCGATCATGACCGAGTTCCCCAAGGCCAAAATCGTCGTCAAGGTGACCAAGCAATACCGCAACATGATCGAGCACCTCAAGAAGATGCCGCGGGCGGTGGACTTGGCCGCCAAAGCCGTCGAGAATCTCGGCCTGAAGCCCAAGTTCCAGTCGATCCGCGGCGGTACGGACGGTTCGCGGCTGAGCGAGATGGGCCTGCCCACGCCCAACCTCTCGGTGGGCATGCACAACTTCCACTCGCCGTTGGAGTTCGCCTGCCTGGAGCAGATGGAGACCGCCGTGCAGGTGCTGGTCGAACTGGCCCAACTGTGGAGTAAGGAAAAGGCGTAGGGCGGGTTTTGCCCGCCGAACGTATCCGAGCCGCGACCGCGAGGGAGCGGTCCCATGACTCTCGCACGCGGGACACACCTAGCCTCGTATGAAATACTCGCCCCGCTGGGGGCGGGCGGGATGGGGGAGGTCTATCGCGCCCGGGACACGCGGCTCGGGCGCGAGGTCGCCGTCAAGGTGCTTCCGGAGCGCCTCGCCGATGACCCCGCCGCACAGGCCCGCTTGGAGCGTGAGGCCAAGGCCGTCGCGGCCCTGTCGCACCCGAATCTCCTGGCTATCCACGACGTGGGCACGGATCGCGGCGTCTACTTTGCCGTGATGGAGCTGCTGGAAGGTGAGACCCTCCGCAGCCGCATGCTCCGTTCCGCTTTGCCGTGGCGGAAGACGGTGCAAATCGCGGCCGCCGTGGCTGATGGTATGGCCGCGGCCCATGCCAAGGGCATCATCCACCGCGACCTCAAACCCGAAAACATCTTCATCACCACCGACGGCGTGGTGAAGATTCTCGACTTCGGTCTGGCCAAACTGGGTGGCATGACCACGCCCGCCGAAGGGGGGCGCGGCCATGCAGGAGACGTCCCCGGAGACGACGACGCCATCCCCACGCAAACCCTGGACACCCAACCCGGCACGGTGATGGGCACGGTGCACTACATGTCGCCGGAGCAGGTCCGCGGCGGGCGTGTTGACGCCCGCAGCGACATCTTCTCGTTCGGGGCGGTGTTGTACGAAATGGTGACGGGTCAGCGGGCCTTCGCGCGACCGACCGCCCCCGAAATCATGACCGCCATCCTCCGCGAGGAGCCGCCGGAGATGGGTGGCACGGGCGTCTCGCCCGTGAGCGTCCCGCCCGAATTGCGGCGGATCATCGGACACTGCCTCGAAAAGAATCCCGAGGATCGTTTCCAATCGGCGCGGGATTTGGCGTTCGACCTGCGCGCCGTGCTGGCGCAGGCCGAGGCGGCGCGCCTACTCGAACCCCAGGCGCCAGCGTGGGGTCTGCCAACCCGTCGCTGGCGCTCCGGGCTCGGATGGTTGGCCGCGTCGGTCGTTGCGCTAGCGGTCATCGCTGGCGCCCTGCTCGCTCTGAACGTCAGTGGATGGCGGGACAAACTGTTGGGGCGGTCCACATCCATCCGAGCCCCAAGCGCCAGCGCGGGGTCCGCGAGGATCGAATCGTTGGCGGTCCTGCCGCTGGAGAACCTCTCCGGCGATCCGGCCCAGGAGTACTTCGCCGACGGGATGACCGAGGCCCTGATCTCCGACCTGGGTCAGATCAGGGCCCTGCGGGTGATCTCGCGGCACTCGGCTATGCGGTACAAGGGCGTTCGCAAGCCGACGCCGCAGATCGCCCGCGAGTTGAACGTGGACGCGGTGCTGGAAGGCTCGGTGCAGCGCTCGCCCGAGCGCGTGCTGATCCGGGTCGCGCTGGTTTATGGTGCGACCGACCGCCAACTGTGGTCCACCACTTACGCGAAAGAACCGCGTGACGTGCTGGCGTTGCAGAGCGAGGTGGCCCGCGCCGTCGCCCAGGAAATCCAGGTCCAGCTTACGCCGCAGGAGCAAACCCGGCTGGCCACGGCCCCACCGGTCAACCCGGAAGCCTACGAACTCTATCTCCGGGGTCGCTATTATTGGAACAAACGAACGGCGGAAGGCTTCAAGAAGGCCATCGAGTACTTTCAGCAGGCGATCGAGAAGGACCCAGGCTACACCCTGGCCTACAGCGGGTTGGCCGATACCTACAGCATGGCGGCGAACTGGTGGGTCCTGCCGCCCGCGGACGCGTATCCCAAGGCAAGAGCCGCCGCGTACAAAGCCCTGGAACTGAACGACATGCTGGCCGAGGCCCATGCCTCGCTGGCCGGGGTCATGTGGACGTACGAGCACAACTGGTCTGGTGCCGAGGCCGAGTACAGAAAAGCGATCGAACTGAATCCGAGCTACGCGATGGCCCACCTGTGGTATGCGCTGATGCTCGTGTCCAGCAGCCGTGGGGAGGAGGGCCTGGCCGAAATGGCCCGGGCCCGCCAACTCGATCCGCTGTCCCTCGCCGTGAACATGAACCTGGGCTGGATCCTCTACGTCCAGCGCCGTTATGACCAGGCCATCGCGGAGTTGCGTAAGACGCTCGACCTCGACCCCCACTTTGAAGGCGCCGGTTTCTGGCTTGGGGTGGTCTACGGCCAAAAGGGAATGCACCAGGAAGCGATTGCCGAGCTGGAAAAGGTCGTCGATCAATCGAAACGTGCCCCGGACTACGTCGCATACCTGGCCCACGCCTACGCTCTGGCAGGTAGGGATTCCGAGGCGCGCGAACTCCTGCGCGCGTTGGACCAGCTCTCCGAACAAGAGTACGTTCCGGCCTACTGCACCGCGGTGGTTTACCTCGGTCTGGGCGAAACCGATCGGGCTTTTGAGTTCCTGGAAAAGGCCTATGAAGAGT
>JBGPAW010000166.1:0-7876 GCA_041480905.1 Phycisphaerae bacterium | reverse complement strand
TGCTCCGACTGCGGCTCGCGCTCGGGGGACGGCGGTGGCGGCGGCAGCAGCCTCTGCGAGGACACCTGCGAATTCGCCGGCGACGGGGCGTGCGACGACGGCGGGCCCGACTCCGATTTCAACCTGTGCGACTACGGCACCGACTGCTCCGACTGCGGCTCGCGCGAGGCGGCCAAGGTCCGCCAGGTCAAGAGCACGGCGCACGTATTCCGGGGCATCCCGGTGCAGATATCGCCCGCGGCCCACAATCTACCGGCGGCGGGCGTACAAGAAGGTGATCTTGGCGAGAACGGCAAGCCGCTGGTGATCATCCGCGCAGCGAAGGAGTAACTCTCCGTTCGCTTAAGGCGCGTGCTCGGTTTTTTCAGGGGTCCGCGTGGATCGCGGACCCCTCTTTTTGTTGGGCCGAGTGTGGTGGGAGGCCTTGCCACACCGGGAGGGCGAGCCTCCTGCCGAGCCCTTTGATTCGGCTCGCCGGGAGGCTCGCCCTCCCGCATCGCCGGGATTCGTGGCTGCACACTCCGGTGCCATGCCGAGCCGCACCGAGTTGCAACAGGGTTCGCCCTGAATTAGGGTACGCAGCCTCTGGACTTTGGAAACATGGAAGAGACGTATCATCAAACGCTGGCCTGCGGAATCGAGTTGGTGGGGGCGCACCTGCCGGACCGGCACGCGGTCGCGACGGAAATCCGCGTTCTGGCGGGGGTGTCCGACGAGCCGGCCGACCGGCTCGGCGTCGCCAATCTCATCAGTGAGACCGTGGACAAGGGCACCGAGCGGCGCAGCGGCCGCGAACTGCTGGATGCTTTCGACGCGCTGGGAGCGGCGCACGGCGCCTGGGTCGGCCGCGAGTGTTCGGCCTACCCTTGCCTGTGCCTGCCGGAGTTCTTTCCGCCGGCGGTGGCTCTCCATGCCGAGTTCCTGCGCACGCCGGTCTTCCCGGAGGAGGCGTGCCGCGTGGCGGTCGAACTGGCCCGCCAGGAAATCACCGCCTTGGAGGACGAACCCCAGGCGCTGCTGGACAAACTGTTGGGTGCGAAAGGCTACGGCCCGTTGCTGGGGCGCCACTCGCTCGGCGAGCGCGAGACGTTGGAGCACATCCGCCGCGACGACATCCGCGAGCACTGGGAGGCGACCTACCACGCCGGGCGCATGCTCGTCGCGGTCGCCGGCCCGCTCAAACCGGAAGCGGTGGTGAACACCTTTGAAAAACACTTCGCCGGCTTCGGTGCTCCACAACGCGCGGGGCGGCAGCCCAAGCCGGTCGAGTTGGCGGCGGGGAACTGGCACTTTTCCAAGGACATCGAGCAGGAACACATCGGCCTGTGTTATGCGGGCGTACCCATCGACCATCCCGACTATCCCGTCGAGCGGGTCATGTTGGGGGTGCTCTCGGGCGGGATGAGCGCCCGCCTGTTCACCGAAGTGCGCGAGAAGCAGGGTCTGGTCTATTGGGTGGGCGCCTGGCACGAGCATCCGCGCGGGGCGGGGATGATCCTGCTGGGCGCGTCCACCACGCCGGCGCGCTGCGACCAGACCCAGGCCACGCTCCTGCGCGAACTCGAGCGCCTGGGGACCGACCTGGTCGAAGAGGAACTCGCCCGAGCCAAGGCCGGCATCCTGGTGCGCAGCGAGATGGCGGGCGACGTGACCCGCTCGCGGTGCGGAGAGTTGATCGACGACCTGTTCCACTTCGGCCGGCCTCGGCCGCGCCAGGAGCAGATCGACCGCGTGCAGGCAGTGACCCTGGACGACGTGAAACGCTATCTGGCGACCCATCCGCGTATGCCGCTGTGCGTCGTGACCCTGGGCCCCCGCGAGTTGGGAGACTCTGCCGTCCCGTGAGAAGGCCACGAAGACACGAAGGCACAAAGAAGATTTACGAGGCGTGCTTATGTCACGAGTTGACGAAAAAGAAACTCCGGTGCCTGAGGCAAGTGGGTGTGCCGATCGTGTACGACGGGACCGTCTTTGAGGAGGCGCTCAGACTCGATCTGCTCGTCGAGGACCTTGTGATCTGCGAGTTGAAGGCGGTGGATCGGCTTGAGCCGGTGTGGGAGGCCCAGTTGCTGAGCTACCTGAGGCTCACCGGGAAACGCCTTGGATTCCTCATCAACTTTAACGTGCCGCTGATCCGGGATGGCATTTTTCGTAAGATTCTCTGACCTTAGTGTCTTGGTGCCTTCGTGGCAGAAACTTGTTGCGGCGGCCGGTGGTGATTGATGGGCAGTTGCTTTACGATAGCCGAGTTGCGTAACGGCCTGCGGGTGGTGATCGAGCACATGCCCGGGGTCAGGACGACGGCCGCCGGTTTCCTGGTCCGCACGGGGGCGCGCGACGAGGAGCGCACCCAGGCGGGCGTGTCCCACTTCCTGGAACACATGTGCTTCAAGGGCACCGCCAACCGCACCTGCACCCAGATTAACGTCGATTTTGACGCCCTGGGCGGCCATCCCAACGCTTTCACCAGTCAAGACCGCACCTTCTATCACGGGGTGGTGCGCTCGGCGGACTGTGACGCCCAGATCGAGTTGCTGGCGGACATGATGCGCTCCACCCTGCCGCCCGACGAGTTCGACACGGAAAAGAACGTGGTGCTCGAAGAGATCGCCATGTCCAACGATCGCCTCGAACACGTCGCCGTCGATTTCATTCTCGAACAGGCCTACGCCGGGCACGCCTTGGGCTGGCCGGTGCTGGGCTACGAGGAGACTCTCCGCAACCTGACCCGCGCGCAGATGTATGAGTATTTCAGAAGGCGGTACGTGCCGGGCAACATGGCCTTGTTCGTCGCCGGCAGTGGGGACCCGCCGCGGGTCCTCGAGGCGGTCAAGCGGTATTGCGGCGAGTGGGAGCCCGGGGAAATGGCGGACACGCGGACGACCCCGCAGGTGCGGACCGGCACGGCGGTTAAGCAGGTGGAGCGGTTCAACCAGCAGTTGGTCGCCCTCTCCTACCCCGCCCCGGCGGGAACCGGCGTTCTGCACGAAACGGCCCAGGCGGTGGCGGCCATTCTGGGGGGCGATAACTCGCGGTTTTATTGGAACATCGTGCAGACGGGGTTGAGTCCGCGCGCGGGGGCGTGGCGGGTGGATTATGCCGATACCGGGTTGTTGATTCTGTCCGGGCAGGGTGAGCCGGAAAACGCGGAGCGGCTGCTCGAAGCGATGCGCCGCGAAGCCGCCGCGATCAGCCGCGGGCCCGTCGAACCGCGGGAGATCGACCGCGTCAAGAACCGCCGCCGCACTCTGCTGGCGGTAGAGGGCGAATCACCGTACTATCGCCTGGTGCAGATTATGGACGACGTGGATTACCGAGGTCAGCCGCGGACCGTGGAGGAGCGGTTGGCCGCCGTGGAGCAGGTGACCACGGATTCGATCCGGGAGTATTTCGAGCGGTACCCGATTGACGGCGAGGGATGCCTGGTCAGCGTGGGACCGCGGGCCTGGCCCGAGGCAGCGCCCAAGACCGGGAACTTGGAACCCGGATAACGGTGACCATGACTGGTTATCGCGATCTGGAAATCACGGTTGTCTACTCGGATGACGGGGCCGGGGCACCGACCCTTCCGCGGCGCGCGTCGGTGCGCGCGGTGGAGGGCCGCCGTCTGCTGGGCGGTCTCACCTTGCTCGTTGCCGCCGGATGGCTCTACGCGACGTGGTTTCCGATGAGTCATTTCCTGCGCACGAATATCCTCAAGGCGACCGTCTACATGGGTGGGCTGGTGGACCTGTCGCAGGTCTTCGGCTTTAAGCCTCCGCCGCCGGAGTTGGCCAATCCCGTTCGACCGGGGGGCAATGCGGGCGACGAGTCGCTCTTCGATCTCGAGGAAGCGCCACCGGCATCCGCCTTCCGGTCGGACAGGGCGGAGACCGAGGCGGCCCCGCCGGTCGCATCGCCCGAGCGTCGTGCCGAAGCGCAGGCGGCCCTCCAGCGCCTCACCGTGGCTCAATATGCGTGGGTCGGCATCATGACCGTGGTGGCGTGTTGGCTGGCCCTGACCGGCGCCGCCGGCCTGAGCGGATGGCTGGTCAGCGCCGGGCAGGTCCGGGCCGCCCGTCTTCTGGCGGGCATGATGTTCGTGGCGGTCGGGCTCATCACCTGGCGATATTGGCCGCCACCGGGCGAGAACGCCAACCTCCCGGAGTGGCTCCAGTACGCTTATGTGGCGGCGTTCGCGCTATTGGGCGGGGCCATTGGCGCGAGCTCCCTGCGCCCGGCGTCGGGACGGGTGTTGGCGGTCGGACTCATCGTCCTGGGGGCTTACGCGGGGCTGCTCTGGCGGTCCTATCCCTGGGGCTGGGGATTGCCCGTTTTTGCGTGGCAGACGTTGGCGTTCGGGGTGATGGTCGTCGCGGCTCTGTTCGGTGTTGTGCTATCGGCCCACGGACGCGGACTGACCTCGGCGGCGATCGCCCTCATCTTCCTGTCCTGCGTGGGCACCGTCGTGGGGCTTTGGTACGGGCAACGGAATGGGGCGTTCGTCACCTTCACGCCCACGGCCGGCACGTACTTGAAGGCCGTGGTCATCCAATCCGCGTTTGCTTGGGTGCTCCTGGGGGCGCGGCGGGTGATGCCTCAGCGCACGCGGATGGTAGCCCGCGGGGCTTCGATGCGGTCGGTGTCGCGTTCCCAGTAGATCGCCGGGTCCCGGATGGAGCGATACCGCCCGTGGCGCTGGTCAATCAACTCCGCCGGGTCCCGCTTGGTGCCGAGGATTTGCAGGAGATTGCGTTCGCGGTCGAAATTGACGGTGCGCGACGTCAGCGAAACGCCATCCTCGAAGTAGACGCCGCCCGAGGCCGTGAAGCTGGCCACTTCGTTGCCGCTGACGTCCCCGAGCCCGCCGGCGGGCGGTTCCGGGCCGCCGTCCGGCTTCTTGAGGAACTGCACGTTGAGTTGCTGGCACAACAACCGGGCGTCACGTCCCCGGGGCGACTCGCGCAAGCGCTTCAGGGCCGCCTCGTTGAGCACGCCGTCGGCCAGCAAGAGCTTCGCCCCGCTGCGGTAGATCAACTCGACGTCCTTCTCGAACACGGCCAGGCGGTTGCCGCCGTAGAACGACATGGCCTGCTGCCAGGAGATGAAGGTTTGTGACGGGAGGTTGTCCCCGAGGGCCCCGAAGGGCGACATCTTTTTCACGGTCGCCGAGTCCTCCGAGGTCCGCAGGCGGTAGTCCTCGATGAGCAGGCTGCCGGCGCCGGCGACGGTCATGGCCTGGGTCTGCCGGCGCAGGTTCACCGCCAGGCGGGGGCCGGCGATGCGGGCGCGGCTGCGCAAAGCGCCGGTCTGGTCGTCGTAGGCGGCGGTCAGCCCGATGACATCCCCACTGGCTGATAGATAGGCGAGTTGCTTCTCGATCCGCGGCGCCTCCACCCGCAGGCGTTCCGCACCGCTTGGCCGGGCGCGGAAGGGCCGGATCAGCCACCAGTCCCGCAGATTCGGCACCGCGGGGGCGGAGGCGGGCGAGCGTGAGACCTCGTCGAAATCCAACACCAGTTCGCGGCAATCGAACGTGCTCTCCTGCGACACCGTGTGCACCGCACCGGTGATCACCGCCGTGTTTTCCCGCCCGCGGAAAGTCATGGACTCCGTCCAGGTGACGGACACGGGCACCGGTTGTTTGAGCGCCCGCCCGTCCCAGTCCTTGCCACTGGAGAAGGTCATGCGTCCGGCTCCGGGGACCTCCGCCCACTGGGTGGGGGCATCGAATTCGATTTCCCGCCCCATGATGCCGAAGTCGCCGAACTGCACGTTGGCGGGCTGCCCGCCGGCGCCGCGCACGACCCCCTGGTCGATCCGCCGCCCGTCGCGGAAGGCACAATCCAGCCGTCCCGCCTCGATCCGCAGGTTCTGTTCCGGGTCCTCCACGCCGACGCGACCGAAGGCCTGGAGATGGCGGAGTCCAAGCACGTACTCCTGCTCGCGCTCGTATTTCTCGCGCTGCGCGCCCCAGTCGATCTGGGCGGGGTCCAACCCGCGCCGCAGCGCGAGGACTTTGGCCTGCACCGGATCGAAGGGCGGTTTGGCCACCGCCACGGATTGCAGATCGACCAACATACGCTCCGAAGCAGTAATGCTCCGTTGACCTTGCACGGCCGCGACATCACCGACGGCGTCGGCCCGGACCGGAACCAACCGACCGCTCGCGTCGCGGGCCATGGTCACGTCGAGGCTGCGGCAGGTGATCTGCTCGTCGCCCTGCACCATGCGCACGCGACCTTCGGCCCGCAGGCTTTCTATGCTCTCCGCCAGCGAACCTTGCTCGGTCGGCGGGCGAAAACCGATCTCCACCCGTTCCGCCGCGATGGAATCGTCGCCCTGGGCCATGACCACCTCGCCGAGCAACTCGGCGGACTGGAGATAGTCGCGTGGCCGCACCGAGGATTCTCCCGTGCGCGGATCAACGGTTTCGCCGGTCTGCGTGCCCAGACACAGGTTCATCTGCTTGGCAAACGTGACGGACACCTGTCCGTTCCGCTCCGGTGAACTCCAAGAGGCGCCGCGCAGAAGACCGCCGGCCCGTTGATCGGAGAGCGCGCCGGGCCCCAGGACGGTAGCGGTCTGACCGTGGGGATCGAAAGCCAGCTCTCGGCCGCTCAGATGTCCCCCGCTGCCGATATCCAGGGTGAACGGGACCTCCGCCTCCCCATAGAGCCAGGCCTGCTCGGTTTCATAGTGATAGACGAGCTTGCGGCAGCGGGCGTTGCCCTGCCGGTCGGCGACCTGGACTTCGCGTCCGGTCGCCGTGACCTGCAAACGCTTGCCGTAGATGTCCTTGGACACGTCGCCCGGTTGGCGCACCAGGTCCACGACCAGCGGTCCTTTCCAGTGCAGCACGACCTCGGATTGGCCCTCGCCGGAGCTCGGTGCCGTCGCCGTCCCTGGCGCCTCCGCCGGCCGCGACGTCGGGAACCGCCGGGCCAACTCGCGCTGCTCCTGACCAAAATCGAACAGAAAGGCCAATTGGTCCGCCGTGAGCAGGCCGATCTGCGTTTGGGCTTCGTATTGCTCGACGACCACGTCCCCCTCGAAAGCGGCGGTGTACGTGACCGTCTGGCGGACGCGCGGTTTCGCGGGTGGTTCGGGCTCGAAGAGCGGCACGCCGTCGTCCGCGACCGGTTCGGTCCCGGCGGCGGGGACCGCGGGGACGGTCGTTGCCTCGCCCTTGGGGGAAACTTCGGGAGGAGCGGCCCCGACCGTAGTTCCTGATTCGGGCGACTCGGCGGCGCCGGGCAACGCGATGGCGAACGCCCGACCCAGACCGCGTAAGGCAATCCGCTGCCCGGCAGAGACCTTGAGATACTCGATCCGGCTGGCGGCTTCGTCATAGCGGAGCAGCAGTTGTCGGCCTTCGAACTCCCCCTCCGCCAAAGAAGCGTGGACTCGTCCCGAGCTTTCCACGCGGGCGTATTCCAGGTCGAAGCTCAGGTCGTCGAGTTCGACCTGGATTCTGCGTGCCTCGGTCAGTTCGTCGCGCTGTTCCGGCGGCAGTTGGGCGCGCTGGGTCTCGTCCAAACGGTCCATCAGGACGGCCACGTGCCCGTCCAACCGCCCGCGGGCCAGGTCGTAGTTGTCGCCCCGCTGGCGGGTCATCTCGACCAGGCCGCGATCGGCGGTCACGTTCACAAGCTGCCCGGCGGGAGTCCGAAAACGCATGGTGGGTTTTTCGAGGCGGAACTCACGGCCCGAACCGCTCACCGGTTCCCAGGCGTCCACTTCCAGTTCCAGGCGGGCCTGGGCACCCTGGCGACCGTACAGATTGATGCGCGTCCGTTCGCCCTTGGGCAAGGGGACGCCCTCGATCTGCATGGCCGTGACCTCGCTGGGCCGGGTAGTCGTTTCCGCGGGGGGTGCCGCCGGGGGAACGGGGAGG
>JBGPAW010000165.1:0-7907 GCA_041480905.1 Phycisphaerae bacterium | reverse complement strand
GGTCCCCTCCCCGGTCCCCTGGACCTCGACGAACTCGCCGGTGCCAGTCATGACCACGTTGAAGTCCACCTCCGCCGCCGCATCTTCCTCGTAATCCAGGTCCACCAGGAGCTTGCCATCGACTCGACCGACGCTCACCGCCGCGATCCGGTCGCGCAAGACTGACCGGGCGATGCGCTTCTCCCGCACACCGTACTCCATCGCGTCACACAGGGCGACATAAGCGCCGGTGATGCTGGCCGTGCGCGTGCCGCCGTCGGCCTGCAAAACATCGCAGTCGATCAGGATCGAGTTCTCCCCCAGCGCCTCGAGATCGACGACGGCCCGTAGCGAACGACCGATAAGCCGCTGGATCTCCTGCGTGCGCCCGTCGATCCGCTGGCGGTTGCGAATGCGGCGATCCGGGGTGGAGGCGGGGAGCATGTCATACTCGGCGGTCAGCCAACCGCGGCCCTGCCCCGTCCGCCAGGGCGGGACGCCCGCCTGCCACATCGCCGTGCACAGCACATGGGTGTGCCCACAGCACACGAGCACCGACCCGGGAGCGTAGCGGGTGAACCGGCGAATGAACGAGACCGGCCGGATTTGCGTGGGCTTACGTCCGTCGTGTCGAGCCATGCCACCCTCAGAAAACGCGGGCGTCGGGCCGCATCGACCCGACGCTTGGGCTATGGTCCTCGATATCTACCGGCAAATGCTGCGCGCCGTCAAGCGTCCGTTCCCCGCCGGGTTCGGTAGTACGATGGTCCCCACCGTACCTTATTCTCCATCCTCTCCGCGTTCGACACTTCGACGTTCTGGCGTTTCGACGTTTCAGTGCCCGTTGGGCTTGGGCACGGGAGCCGAGGGGATACGCGGGAAGACCGCGCTGAGATCGTTGGCCAACACCTGGCCGTCACCGTTCACGTCGGCCCGCTCTTGGTCCTCGGCGGGATTGGTCGGAATCTTCGGGAAGATGGAGCTGAGGTCGTTGGCCAGCACCTTGCCGTCATCGTTCACGTCGCCCACCTGCACCACATACTGCACCTCAAAGTCCGCCACCCCGGCCCAGCCGCCGATGCCGGCAACGTTGCGAATGGCGACCCATGTTCGGTGGTCCAGACAGGAGCCGTTCTCCATGATCTTGAGCACGCGCGGATAGGCCGTGGCGTCGTTCTCCACCGTGAAGGTGAAGTCCGTCGAGAGGTCCGTGTCGTACAAGCCGCCGTTACCCAGCTTCTGAATGAGGATTTGGCCGGCAGCGGGGGCGGCGATGTCGCCGTCGAAGGTCAACCGGACGACGTTGTTGACGGTACGACACAGGCTGTGCTGATCAACAGGCACTGCGGCATGGAGCAGTCTGCACTCGTCCGGGATGCCGTTGAAATCGGCATCTTGTGAGGTCCCATCGCGGATGTCGCACTCGTCGGGGGTGAGATTGCGGTTGCAGTCCCGGCTGACTCCGCGCCACACGTCCAGATCGTCGGGCGTGCCGTTGGTGTTGCAGTCCACGGCGCATTCGTCGGGCAGGCCGTTGGTATCGCAGGTCATCTCCACCATGACGTGATACACGACATCCACGGTTGCTCCGACCAGTAGCGTTTGCGGAGTCAGTTGGTGAGCGACGGTAAAGGGACCGGCGCTGCCCTGGACGGCGACAGCACCCGCGGCCGTCAGGAGCACCGGGAAAGTCGTGTCCCCTGCCGCGGCGGTGAACGCCTCGAGGTCCGCCGGGGCGGTGAAACTCACGCCCTGCGTCGAGACCGCTTCGAGCAAGCCCCAGTCCACCGCGCTGGGCCCGGCGAAGTCCACGATGAGGTCGAACGGCCCAACGTGCGTGGGACCGGCGGAAGCGGTCGGCTGCGTCTCCAGCGTAAGGTTCCCGTTCGGGCTGCCCAAGGTCACCAGCGCGAGCAGGGATGCGGACAGATCGCTTCCAGCGGGGTCAAGACTGAGGTTTTCGGCCTTGAGCTCTCCTTGCACGGACGCCGTGAGTCTGACCTCTACCTCGGTCAGCACCCCCAGGAGCGGATCGAACTTGCCAAAGACCAGAGTCTCGGCCCAGCCGGTGGTCCCGACTTCCTGTGGGTCGATACGTTGGGTGTGGGGCATCCCCACTTGACCGACCGCTGTGGCAGCGGAACACAAGCTCACGATCGTGGCCAAGAACAGCGTGATGGGGTAAGCATACTTGGTCATGGATGTTTTGCCTATTGCAATGAGACTATCCGAAGTCATCGCTCACCTACTGACGGACACAATACCTAGTACCCTCCAAGTAGGGTTTGGTGAGACGCTTAGTGTCGGCGTTCATTTCTACGTAGGGAATGCACGAACCGATCGGCCACCACGGATCGGGCCAGCGCGATAAAGCCTCGCTCATCCACTCGACGTGGCCGTCGAAGTAGGCCGCGTTCAAGCCCAGGAAGGAACCGCAGGGATGGCGATAGGAGTAAGCGGCGTACGCGGGATACAAGGCCGACCGAAGGTAAGAGCGCAGATACACGTCGGGGTCGGTCGGCGGGCCCGAGGAGAATGCGCCTCCCGTGCTGGCCTTCCAATCGACCGCGTGGTCAATGGTTCCATAGTTCGGGTCCGTGTACCTGGAGCCGTCAGCGAGAAAGATTTTCCGGGAAGGACTGCCCACCTTTTCCAGGCGCGGCTCGTAATCGGTGGGGGTGCTCGTGCCGCCGCCTATTTGCGGATGGAAGTATTGTAGCCAAAGGTTGGTGTTCGGTGGGACACCGGGAGGGGCGGTCCCACCCCTCGTCATGATGGCCCGCATGGAGTCGTAGCTGACCATCCGCTGCACTCCAAAATCGGGCGTCGGCATGGGGTACGGCTCCGACATGAAGTTGTTGCTGGGGCAGGCGAACACGCCTTCGACGAGCTGATCGCGCCAACGGATCGCCCGGTTGGGATCGAGCGTCATCATCTTGACGGCGATGGGAGCCGCCCAATCCCAAATCTGCACCACGTCGCCGGGCGTATCCACCGCATCCCACGGCAACTCGGGAGCGCCCTCCGGCCAAAGTTGCTGTCCGGTGGTCACCGGCGAGCCGGGGAACCACCCCTCAGACTCCTCCATGTAGACGGCGCAAGCTTTGGCCAGGTAGCCCAAGCGGGCGGCGCAGGTCTCTTTTCGGCATTGCGCCCGGGCCCCATGCACCGCGGGCGTCAACAACAGCAGGACTAAGGCCAACATAAGCACCAGGACCAATAGCTCGATGATGGTAAAGCCCGGCGTGGCCGACGGTTTGACGGGTCGGACCCAGGGTTGGCGATGCCTCATAGTGTTTTCTCCCGCAGAAGACCGCTGCATCATGGAGTGTGTTTACAGGCGTCATTCTACCACGTTCGTTCAGCCTCGTCACGCAGCGGGCCACACTTTTTTTGCGTAGGTATCGTTTCTCCGCGTGTCGGACCAGCCGGTCAGTGTCCGTTGGGCTTGGGCACGGGGGGCGACGGGATGCGCGGGAAGACCGCGCTGAGATCGTTGGCCAGCACCTTGCCGTCGTTGTTCACGTCGCCCACCGGCACCACGTACTGCACCTCGAACGGCCGCACGCCGACCCAGCCCCGGATCCATGAAGAGGCTGCGGAAGCCAAGGGATCACTCGCATAACCTGGGTCCTCCGGGCGGCGCCAGCCCCAGCTTTCCGGGGGGCTAAAGCCGAGGGGGTTTGGGGGGCGAGCAGCCCCCCAAGGAAACATCGATGACTCGCACCCTCGCCGGGGGTGCGGGTCGTCAAGCGGACACCGACAATAAGTTGAACGCGGCGGGCAAAGCGGAGGGTTTGGCCGTGATGGACCCCACCGTGGATGAAGCCCGGTCAGACGCAGGATGCGGGGCTCGGGCCCCGAAGGCGGGCTGGCGAGCGCCCGGAGGCGAGATATACTCAGAGATGCAAAACGGCCCGCGACGGTCGTGGGCCAAGAGTTAAATGGGAAATCCCGGTTGGTTGGAGGAATCCGTCATGAGAGCGATCGCGCTGCCGCATCGGTCGCGCCAGGCTTTGTTGCCGGCGACCGTTCTGGCTATCGTCGGATGGGGGATGACTGACGCCGCGGCGCAGTCAGGTCAACCTGCGACATCGCAGAAGGGCGAAATCCAGTGGTGGAAGGGGACCTGCGAGGTTCCGGGAGCAAACCTTGAGTTCGTTGTCGTGTTTCGACCGGCCGACGGCGGTCAATACACGGCGACCATCGACATTCCCGTTCAGGGAGCGAAAGACTTGCCGCTCACCGACGTGGTCCTCACGGCCGGCGAGATCCGCTTTACCATTCCGCCGCCGGCCAACGCGGTGTTTGAGACCCAGCGCGCGCCGGACGGAAAGACCGCGACCGGCGAGTTGCGGCAGTACGGCGGGAAGTCCCCGCTGCGCCTGGAACGTATCACCGAGGAGCAGGCCAAGACGGCCGGCCCGGCCCGCCCGCAAACACCCAAACCGCCCTTTCCGTATCAGCAACGGGAAGTGACCTACGAAAACCCGAAAGACCGGACGAAGTTGGCCGGCACGCTCACCATCCCGCAGGGCGCCGGGCCGCACCCGGCCGTGCTGCTCATCACTGGTTCCGGGGCTCAAGACCGGGATGAGACCATCTTCGGACACAAGCCCTTTTTCGTGATCGCGGACCACCTCACCCGGCACGGGATCGCGGTGCTGCGGGTGGATGACCGGGGCGTCGGCGGCTCGACGGGTGTCCGGCCGGACGTCACCAGCGCGGACTTCGCCGGAGACGTAGAAGCGGGCGTTGCGTTCTTGAAGCAACAACCTGAAATCGACGCCCGTCGAATCGGACTCGTCGGACACAGCGAGGGCGCCGTCATCGCGCCGCTCGTCGCGGCCAAGTCCCGCGACGTGGCGTGCATCATCCTCCTGGGTGGGTCCGGGTGGCCGGGCGACAAACTGCTTATCTTGCAAAACGAGGCTCTGCTGCGTGCTGCGGGAACGCCGGACGCGGAGATCCAGCAACACCTGAAGGCCCATCGCGCCGTGCATCAATGCCTGCGCGACGGAGCCTCGGAAGACAAGCTCCGCGCCGCAGTGCGCGAACTGGTTCAAGTCCAGTGGCGCACGGCCACCGGCGGGAAAGAACCCGACGCCGGGCAGATTGACCAGGCGGTGGAGTTGGGGCTGGCGCAGCTTGGTAGTCCGTGGATGCGCTGGTTCCTGCGTCACGATCCGCGTGAGTCGCTCCGCCAGGTCAAGTGCCCGGTGCTGGCGCTGAGCGGTTCGCTCGATTTGCAGGTGCCGCCGAAGGAGAACCTGCCCGAGGTGGAGAAGGCCCTGCGTGCGGGCGGCAATAGTGAGGTGACGGTGAAGGAACTGCCCGGTTTGAACCACCTGTTCCAGGAGGCCCGCACCGGCGCGGTGGAGGAGTACGGCGCGATTGCGCAAACCATGTCGCCCGTAGCCCTGGACGAACTGACCGGTTGGCTGCAAAAACAGTTCAAGCTGGGCCAGTGAGCCAAGATTTCCCATTTACCGGACTGTCGCTCACCATCGAGCGGTACACCGCCCGATAGGGCCAAGCCGGCCGCGCATTTGACGCGGGCGGAAAACCTGTGATACCGTATGTCCTTGCGGTGACTGCTGACATCCTCCGTGCTCATCGACGGGGGCGGATCGGAACGGATGGAAACATGAAGATCGGGTTTACGTCACGAGTCTGTCCGGAGTGGGATCTCCTTACGATCGTGCGCAAGGCGGCGGAATTCGGGTACGACGGCGTGGAGCTGGGCGCGCTCCAGGGCACAGCCCATCTCCCCGCGGCGAGAGCATTGACCGACGACCCCGAGGCCGTCAAGTGTTTGTTCGCGGACCACAAGATCGAACTGGTTGGTCTGGGCACCGGCGACACGCTGGACTCCTGGAACGCCCACGAGGTGGCCCAAAGCCGGAAACGGGTATTGGAGGTCGTCGAACTGGCCGGTCGGCTGGGCTGTCCGTTCGTGCGGGTGCCCATCGGGAACGTCCCCAAGGGAGATAATCGCTACCGCGCTTTGTCGCGGGTGGCGTCGATGTTCGCCGGGCTCGCCGCCCCGACCGCCAGGCATCACGTGACGTTGCTGGTCGAAAACGGCGGCGATTTCGTCGGGAGCGACGACGTGTGGTTCGTCGTGGACCACGCGGCCCATCCGGCGGTGGCGGCTTGCTGGAATCCGTGCCGGGCGTTGACGCGCCTGGAGCGTCCCACGATTTCGATTCCCCGGTTGGGGAGAGCGCTGCGGCTGGTCCGCGTGTGCGACGGGGTCTTCGATCGGCAGGGCCGGTTCGAGGGCTTCCGGGTTCCCGGTGCGGGCAACGTGGAGTTGCGGCGGATGATCGATCTTCTGCGCGGCATCCTCTACCGCGGCTACTTGATGTTCGATTGGCCCAAAGCGGCGGTGCCGGAGTTGCTCGACGCCGACACCGTGCTGCCCATGGTCCGGCCGTTGCTCCGCGAGTGGATCGACACCAAAGCCGAAGTCCTGGCGGCCTACAAGGGAGATAAGAAGGCGGTGCGGCTGAATCTGCCCGACGGCGCGGGGCCCGCGCCCCAAGCCGCCCAGACCGTGGAGGCCGCCGAGGCGTAGCCAGTTCCACCGGGGGCGTTGCCCCCGGCTATTGCAGTCGCGGGCCTTTGGCCTGGAACATGAGCTGCAAACGCTGTGCCGGACAGTCCAGGGCTGTTTGTGGTTACGGTGGTTCCCGCGCTGGTCGTCGGCGTTCTCGCCGTGGCGGAGGGGCTCTGGCGTGCGCGGAAGCACGGCGCGGCATTGCGGTCCGACTTATCGGGTCTGCTCCGTCCGATCCTTCCTTGGCCGGGGGTCCGGTCTGCCTCCGCTGCCGTCGGTTTGGCGCTGTTACTTCTCATCGCCGATCAACTGGTCTTTTCGTCTGCCTCCGGGCAGGGCGGTGAACGCCTCGCGGCGCTCTTGCGGACGGCGGCGGCGGTGGCATGTGCCGGCGCGCTCCTCGTACACGTCGGGCGGGCCTGGAGCCCACGTCTCGCCTACCTCGCGGTGGGCCTGCTCACGCTGGCTGCCTGCACGCTGGCTACGGCATTCGTCCCCGACCAGCCGCGCGGCGGACCCCGGCCCCATCCGGTTACCCTTAACGCCCTTGTCGTGGCCCTGGGATTGATGACGTGGTTCTGGAGTTGGCTGGCCCAAGTATGGCAGCAGCAGCTCGACGCCGGCTCGCCGGAAGGGCAGGAGCCGGCCTGGACCACGGCGGGACGCCTGGTGCCGATCAATCGGCGTGCTTCGCTGGTCACGGGCGTGGCCGGACTGGTGGTCGCCGGGCTGATGGCAGCTTGGCCCCTCCTGCCCGTGGTGTCGGGGGATGACGATTCCTGGGGGCGAATGTTGGCCGGCGTGGCGGCTCATCTGCTGTTGTTGCTAGCCCTGATCGGGTCGGCGCGGTGGTCGCGACGCGCCGCCTTTCACCTCGTGGGCCTACTCGTGTTGCTGAGTTCGATCCTGTTTGTAGCGGTTCGCCTCCACGCGGTGATAGAGCGCTTCAATCCGGTCCACCATGCGGCGATGGTCGAATTCCTCCAGGCATCTCCGGCGGCCTTCTCGACCGAGACGGCGGCGGCGCTCGGGCGATGACGCCAAACGCAGCAGGCCTTGGGCCAGCCCTTCGGTATCTCCGAAGGGCACCAGCTCGCCGGTCTGGTCGGGTTGAACCACCTCCGGGGCGCCGTCGTTATCGTAGCTGACCACCGGCACCTCGGTCAGCAACGCCTGCACCACCGCCCGCGGCAGCCCTTCCCAATGCGAGGCGTGCACCAGTATGTCGAAACCGTTCATCAACCGGGCGACCTCCTCCGGCGGGACCAGACCCGTCAGGTGCAAACGGTCGCGCAGGCCGAGGCGGTCGGCCTGACGCACGTAGTCGTCCCGCCGAGCGCCATCACCCACCCATACGAACCGCACG
>JBGPAW010000164.1:0-8002 GCA_041480905.1 Phycisphaerae bacterium | reverse complement strand
GTGCTCCGTCTCACGGGGACTGGGACGGGAAACCCACATGGCCGCCCCCAGCAGACCATACCACGCCAAGGGCGGGATGAAATACTTGAACACCCCGTGCTGGATGACTTCCGTACGCAAGGGCGGCGCCGCCGTACCCAATGGCACGAATCCCAACTCCTTGAAGGATATCTCCTTCGGAGCCAGATAGAGCCACGCCGTACCGCCCGCCTCGTGGGCCCCGTAAATGTGCCCGGCGTAGACCTCGGGATTCTTGTCGATCTTCTCTTGGGCGACTTCCAGCAGTTCGCTGCGTTTGCCGTGGGTCATCACCTCTACCGGGCAAATCTTCATGCACGCGGGCACCTTGCCCTTGTTCGGGTGACCTTCCTCGGAGCACAGTGTGCACTTACGAACTTGCGGCGTCAGCGCGTTCTCGTACTCGTACGTGGGAATCCCGAACGGACAGGCGACCATGCAATACCGGCAGCCCATGCACTTCCAGGCGTCATAAAGGACCGGGCCGGTCTCCAGTTTGTGGAACGCCCCCACCAGACAGGCCGACACGCACGCCGGTCGGTTGCAGTGCAGACAATTGTACTTCACGTAAAGCGGCTTGATCGGGTCTTTCGGGTTGGGGAACCGCGTGATCTTGGTGTAGCAATGCGATTCGGGCCGGCGCAGATGCCTGGGGTAAGAGTAAACGTCCAGTTGGTTCTCCGCTGTTTTCTTGACCGTATAAGATTGCCCTTCGCTGATGATGAGCCACTCCTGGCCGTCCTCCATGACCGTGATCGTCCCGTCTTTCGCCAGGGAGATACCGTGTCTGTAAAATTCTGTTTCTAAACCTTCTGTGACAATGCGGTCCTCGTTGACCAAGTCCTCTTGGTACTTGTCTTCCAGGCTGAACCGCCGCTCGGCAAACACCAATTTGTCTTCGTACGAGTCGAGGGGTTCCGGCTGAAACAGTCGGGCCTCTCCGAACTCGCTGCGGGCTTCATCCTCCCTCCCCAGGTTCCTGGCGCGCTCCGCCCGGTTTTCGGCCGCCTTCTGGGCTCCTTCCTTACAGGCAAATTCGCACCGGCGACACCCGACGCACTTGGGGATGTCCACGAGCACCCCCATCCACTCGTCCGACAGAGCAACTCCTTCCGAAGCGTACGCGGATTCGCCAGCCTGGCCCGCCGTCAGGCCCCCCAGACCGAGCACCCCTGCCGTCTTGAGAAAATCTCTTCGCGTCCCCGACATCGCCAGGTACCTCTGCTGGAAAACGAGCAACCGCCCTATCGACCCCTACGTAGGTACATATCACTCCCTTCTTCGTGACCCTGCAATCCCCGTGCCATCAAGGAGTTAAGGCCGGCACCCGACTGCCGCACGCCGCTTGGATGGGAGGCAGGTCGCCAGCGCCCCGAACGGGACATCCCAACCTGCCAGTGAACGGTCCGGCGTCCGTCTGGCCACATTTCGCTGGGGGGGTCATTTCGGGCGGATGGAGTGTGGTTTGCGGAGAATGCCACATCCGGCGGAAAAAACTCGCGGCCGGCCCGCGATCGAAGCTTACCTTCTCCACCGGTCCAAAGGCGAGGCGCCACGTTGTCAGACTCAAAGATGTAGCATTGTTTGAGATGCTAATCTTATGTTTTGCGGCACAAACTTCGTCCGCAGCTACACGGTCTTGCGGAACTGGCCGCCCCCTTCGTTGACCAGCTTGGAAAAACCGAGCCGCTTCAGGTTTTTGTCGCTTAACTGGCTTCTCACGCTTGGGCGGGTGTCGATCCGGCATGGGCTGACCACCCGTCTCACTGGGCGCCCGCAATTGGGACAGGCGGCCAGCGGCGGGTCGTGCATCCCGTGCCGAAACTCGAACGGTCGGGCGCAATGCGGGCACGCTTGGGCCGTATCTTCGGCCTGGTATTCGTAGATCGGCATGGTCGTTCTCCTATCCGCGCGCCCTATTTTACCTCACTCCCGCCCCAAGGTCATGGTCCAAGTCAGGGTCTTGAGGGAGTCTCTGTCCGGTAAAACGCCATGAACGCGGTGACTCCCATGGTCACCGCGTTCATCACGCCGCCAAGCGGGTATCAACCCGGCCGGCTACTCTCCCCTTGACTCGTTGTCCTCCAGCATCTTGCGGAGCTGGTTGTTCTCGCGTCGGGTCGCCTCCAAATCAAAGAGCAAGTACTTAATCGACAAGCGTAGAAAATCAATGCTCTCCTGGAGGTTGCTCACCGTCTCTTTGAGCTGGCGGTGGCGTTCCTTGGTTTCCTGGGCCAACAGTTCGAGTTTGCGGCGTTCATCCTCCGGTAAGGTGCCGATCTCGGCGACGAGCTCTGCCAATTTGTGCTGAAAGGTCTGTTCGTTCATCATGGCTTCTTCCCCCGTTTCCTATGAGTATGGTACCTCCTTGCCTGATTATAGCCGCTCGCACCGTGCCGCTCTTCTCCGATCCAGCGTCAGCGCATTCGTCGAACCATTGGAGCATGGACCATGCCACGTCTGCCAAACACCCACGGCGAGGCCATCTGGAGCGCAACTATATGCGATGCAGCGAGTTATATGCTTCACTCGATCCTCCGCCACCGGCCTAATCGCTATCGCTTTGTAGCTGGATGATGCGGTCCTGCAACGCCACCGGCCGGTCGACCGGGTTCTAAAGAACATAATCATTTGTCAAAAATTAGGTTACAGTTGCGTGGTGCCGACGCAGCACTGGGCGCCACGCCGGGTTCCATCCGGCATCGGCAAAAACGACCTCTTGAAGCGAATTCTTCGTGTGATGACGCAGACCGCCGCGGGTCAGTCCAATTATTCGGACGACTTCGGAGATGTCATCCGCGCCCGGACCTTTGCGGATAAATAGTTTTTTGGGAATGTGATTTCTCCTCGATTTGGATCAAGTCTGGCTTTAGGTGCTCAGAAAAGACACCCTGGCACAGACCCGTCTTACTCGTAACCATAGTACGCACAATGAGTTAGTTGTTGAATAGAAACCGCGCGCGGGTGATGAAAAACTGCAACGCGTACTCCGGTCTTTCAGTAAAACAGGGTCACGATGATGTGCGGGTCGGCGCGTTTCCCTTCGTAGATTCCGATGGTCGAAGTGGCGAACTTGATGCGGATGCCCTCGTGGCCATCGATCCACTCGTTGATCTCGCGGTTCATGTAGGCGATGGCGCCATCGTTCAATTTGGCGTGGAAGGTCCGACAACGCGTGGCGTGGGCATGGTCCGGATCCGCGGGACGGCTTAAGCCGGATTCATCGAACGTGCCCATGCCGAGCTGGGTCTCGGACTTGGCGCGTACCTGCGTGGCGGCCGGTTTGGCCTCCTTCACGGCTTCGTCGTCCGCCAGGGCGATGGTCTCGAGATCGTCGCCACCGCCGTCCCCGTTAAACGCACCCGAGGCCTTCTCCTTGTCCTGCAGGCAGTGGGCACAGAGCAACTGGCTCTTCCAGTAGCCGGCGATACCCGTGTCCAAGTGCTCACGATAGATGCTGGCCCCACAGGCCTCACACTGGCGCAACTGCTCTTCGGGCATGACGGACACTCCTGGGACCCATCCGGCACCCTTTTAATCCCGTTGCCGGGCCCATTCTACCGGCTGGTTGGGCAGCCGTCACCCTCCCCAGGCAGGAAAACCGGGCCGAGGGGCACCGGCGGGTCCCCGCCCGGTCAGGTTTCCCAGATCAGAGAAGCGGTTCCAACCCTGGGGGAGGCCCGGCTGGCATCGCCGGAACGCACCCCGAGCGGCCGCGGTCCTGGCGACAAAGAACTTGTCGGCCACGCCGGGTTCCGGTAAATTTTGACTTTTGGACTGGAAGCTTATAAAGTAGTTAATATAATAGTTAGCGGATTCGAGTTGCTATTCTTTAAGGGAGACAAACTGTGGCGGCAAAAGAAACAGCGGCCGTGAAAGTGGTGGACGGGTTGCTCAAGAACTTGCTGATCCTCGCCCGGACGGTGGATCACCTCTTGGAAGGAGAGGCGGTCAAGGCGGCGGTCAGCGAACACCTCTCGGAATCGAAGGTGCACATTCTGCGTTTGCTGGGTTCGCGGGGGAGCCAGACTTCCAGCCAGATTGCGCGCTTCCTGGGCGTCAGCAAACCGGCGGTGACCCAGTTGGTGGATTCGATGGTCCGGCGCCGGCTGGTCGTGCGGCGTACAGCCAAGCACGATCGGCGGGAGGTCGATCTGCACTTGACGGACCGGGGGATGGCGGCGTTTGACGCGGTGCGTCGCGAGCAGCGGCACGTGCTCCGCAGGGCCACCAAGCAAGCGGCCGTGCCCAACGCGAACCAATGGAACGCGACGCTGGAACAGATCATCGACGCGCTGGTCGAGGCGGGCGACGCCTTCGAGCATTTCTGCTTGCAGTGCGGCGGACACTCCGATGGGACCTGTGTGCTGAGCGGCGGCCGGGCCAAATGCCTGTTCCTGGAAAAAAGCAAGGAGCGGGAAGAGGAGCAGAAGGAAGCCACCGGCCGCGGCGGGAAACGCACCAGGGCTTCGGCGAGAAACGACGGCGGCGAGTGACGCAGGCGGGGCTGGACCCCTTCGTCGAGAAGGCCAAGACCGACGATCAGGCGTAGGCCGCCCTTCCGTGGACCTTGGTGACAAAAACGTTACGCCGGGCCTTTGAACGGGTCGGGGCACGGGGGGGTCTGCGCGCAACGCGGCGCATGAGGGAGAGCGCGAGGATTCGGGCCATGGACGCACCGAGGGTGTCGGTCGCGCTCGATTCGGACCTTCGCCCGGCAATATGCCCCCGCGCCGGCGACGGGTCCATGAACCCCACAGGCTTGCGGGATCGGGGCAAGCAGGTAGACTGCGCGGCGGTATTGGCCTCCCCTCGTCGCGGGGGGATTGGATACGCGGGTGATGGGTATCCCGAACTTATTCCGTAAAATGGTAGGTCCATGCCCCAGAGACTTGAACACATCGCGGAGTTGATCCGCAACCACCAATTTGAAGAGGCGGAGAGGGAATTGAACGCGGTCCAGGCCTCCCCAGGGCAGGAGACCGTCGAGCAGCTCCATCTGCGGGGGTACCTGGCGGAACGCCGACACGACTGGGACCGGTGTATCGAACTCTACGAGCGGGTGCTGATCCTGGATGACGATCACACCGAAACGTTGTTTCGGCTGGCCTATGTTTGCGACCTCCTGGGTGAGGACGAGCGGGCCCTGGAATTTTACCAAACGTGCACCGACGAAGCGCCGGCCCATGTGAATGCCTTGATGAACATGGCCGTTTTGCACGAGGACTACGGACGGTACGAGGAGGCGTTGGCCTGCGTCGACGCCGTCCTGGCGCAGTATCCCAACCTGGCGCGGGCGCGGCTCTACCGCAAGGACCTCGAGGCGTCCTGCACCATGTACTACGATGAGGACCAGGAACGCATTCGCGAGAAGCGCAACGCGGTGCTGGACATGCTCATTACCGATTTTGAGCTCAGCGTCCGCAGCCGTAATTGCCTCAAGCAGATGAATATCCGTACGCTCGGCGACCTGTTGAGTACGAGCGAGGCGGAGCTCATGGCCTATAAGAACTTCGGCGAAACGTCGTTGAATGAGATCAAGGTCGTTCTGGCCCAGACGGGTCTAAGCCTGAGCCAGAACGTCGAGCCAAGCCGCCGCGAGACGGCGATGCCGACCGTGGCGCCTCGGGCCGTCGCTACCGGTGATCCGGTGGTTCTGCAACGCCTGGTCAGCGAGCTGGAGCTCTCCGTGCGCTCGCGGAAGTGCCTGCAGCGTCTGGGCATCGCCACGGTGGGGGAGTTGGCCGCCTGTACCGAAGTCGAACTGTTGGCCATCAAGAACTTCGGGCAGACTTCCCTGGTTGAGATCAAGCGTCGTCTCGCCGATCTGGGTCTGGCGCTTCGCGCGTAGGTCCCGAGTTGCGGCCCAGGCCACTCTCTTGAAGCATGTGCGAGGAGGTGCTGGGATGCCCGCGTCGTTTCCGGGCCGGTTCACGTTTCAGCCGACGGCGGCCCTGTTGTGGGCGGGCGTCCTGTCGGCGTTGGCGTTGACCCCGGGGTGCCCCGGACCGTCCCGGCCAGTGGCCGTCCGACCCGCCCCCCCGCTGCGGACCGTGCGCGACCTGCGCGTGCTCCTGGCGGTGTCGCGGGCCGACGTACGCTTGCGCGTGCTGGGCCGTTATCGGATCCGCGATCGCCAGGGCACGGCTTTGGCTCAAGGCGCGGACCTGCCCTGGGCGACGGTGTCGAGCGGTTCCGGCGTCGAATTAGGCGGTCGTCCGCTGGACGGTGACGGAATCGAAATCGTCCCCGAGCCCGGCGGGGCGGTGCTGCTTTCGCGGCAGACCGAGGGCGGCTGGTCCCCCGTGCGGCAATACGCCGGATTCCTGCGCCTGCAAACCCAAGCCGACGGATCGGTGCAGATCATCAACGTGGTGGACGCGGAGAGCTACGTCGCCGGCGTACTCCCCGGAGAGATTTATCCCAACTTCCACCCCGAGGCCTATCGGGCCCAAGCCATCGCCGCCCGAACCTATGGTCTTTATGAGATGGCCACTAACGGGCGCGCGGACTACGACGTGACCGCCACGGAGGGCTCCCAGGTTTACGAAGGGATGTCCGACACCGCGGTCTATCGCCAGGCGTGCCTGGCGGTGGAACAGACCCGCGGCGTGGTGTGCACCTGGACCTCGCCGGCCGGGGAGCGCATTTTCTGCACGTATTTTTCTTCCGCGTGCGGGGGCGAAACCCAGAGCGTGGCCGACGGCAAAGGCTTGGCGAGCATCCCTCCCCTGGCGGGCGGCGTGCGCTGCGACTACTGCCGCATCGCCAAGGGTGAAGTCTATCGCTGGCCGCCGCGTTCCATCCCCCTTACGGAGGTGCTGGCGCGAGTAGCGGCGCGGTACCCCCAAGCCGCCGGCTTAGGGCATCTCAGGGACGTACGCGTGGTCCGCACCACGGCCGGAGGGCGTGTGGGTCTGATCGCCTTGACCGGAGACACCGGCGCGACCTTCCAACTTCCGGGTGAGAACTTCCGTTTGGCGGTGGGCCCCCGCGCGATACGCAGCACGGACTGCCACCTCCGCATCGAGGGCGATACCCTGATCCTGCAAGACGGCAAGGGTTTCGGCCATGGCATGGGCCTTTGCCAGTGGGGCATGGAAGGCCAAGCCCGCCTGGGCCGGACCGCCGCCCAGATCCTCCGTTATTACTATCCCGAGTCCCACCTGACCCGCGCGTATTAGTGGAATGCGTCATCATTGACGCGACGGATTCCTTTCCGAGCCACGACCGTGAGGGAGCGGTTCAGGAAGACGACCAACCACGCCGCTCCCTGACGGTCGCGGTTCGGATAAGTTACGCTCTGTTGGACGCACTACACCGGTCAGGTTTGGTCAGCCGAACACCTTCTTCGCCGCAGCCGGCAGGTCGCCGAAGGCGTCCACCACGGTGGCTCCGGCCTCGCGGAGTCGCTTGACCTTCTGCTCGTGCGTTCCGCGGTCGCCCTCGATGATGGCCCCGGCATGGGAGAACCGCGTGCCCTCCTTGGCCGCCGCCCCGCCGATGTAAGCCACCAGCTTCTTGGTGTACTTGCCCTGCTCGATGAGGTCGGCCACACACTCCTCCTGCGTACCGCCGATCTCGCCGAACATGACCACCCCGTCGGTTTCCGGGTCGGCCTCGAACAACTCGACCACGTCCGGCAGGGGCGCGCCGAGCACCGAATCGCCGCCCACGTGCACCAGCGTGGACAGCCCCAGACCGGCCTGGGAAAGATAATAGCCGGTGGAGGAGGTCATGCCCCCGCTGCGTGAAGCCACCCCGATGCGCCCGGGCTTGAACCACTGGCGGGCTGATTCCGCCCGACCGCCGATCATGCCCAGCACGCCCCGACCAACCGAGAGCACGCCTAGCGTATTGGGTCCGACGAAGCGGGCCCCGGCCCGGTCGGCCGCGTGGACGATCACCATCACATCGTAGATCGGCACGCGATCGGGGACCAGCACCAGCAGCTTGATGCCGGCCGCGATCGCTTCCAAGGCCG
>JBGPAW010000163.1:0-8065 GCA_041480905.1 Phycisphaerae bacterium | reverse complement strand
TACCAGTGCCCCGTACCGCTGGTCAGTTCGACGCGGCGCGACTGGCCGCCATACCAGCTCACCGTGCAGCACCGGCCTCGGGTCTGTTCCACGATCCTGCAAGGGGCGGCGCGTTTGCGGCCCTTGCGCCGGGGCCGACCGCCCTTGGGGCTGCGCCGGGCCGACGGCGGGTCGTACAGGTTGGCCTGCGGATGAAAGCGGCTGACCAGGGTGACGTGCCGGCGATGCCGGTGGCAGAACCGCGCCAGTTCGTGCGAGCCGTAGCCCCCATCGCCCACCAAGATGAACTTTCTCTCGGGAAACCCGTGCAGCAGCGTGGCCACCAGCTGCATGGCCAGGCGGATCGGGGTCTGGTGACGCCGGCCCTCGGCGCGGTTCAACTCTTCCGGTCGGTACAACGCGGACAACACCGGCAAGGCCCACGGTCGTGTGGTGAAGGAGAACTGGACGTTGATCGCCAGCGTGACCCACTTGTGGCCGTACACCCAGACCGTGTGACTGTGCGTCGAACGAATCGCGTCGTGGTGCCGGCCTTTGCCATAGACCCGCTTGCCCTTGTGCTGCGGCGTGGTGTCGTCGACGGGAATCACCACCGGTTGGTCCGGCGGAATCCATTCCAGGATCAAACCGGCCAGCACCTTGCCCAGCGGCCACATCGACCAAGCCGCGCGGCAGAGCACGCGATGAAAGTTGCTCCAGTGCCCACGGGCCAGGGGTCCCACGACGCCGAGCATCGTCGTCACCGTGCGTCGTCGCAGCGCCAGGATCGCGCCAACGATCAGCAGGACGACCCGCTGGAAAGTGGGCCGGGAAAATGCTACAGAGAACGCCGCGAGCAGCGGCTCGGCCGCCTTGGGAAGCGTGAACACGTCGGACTCCTTTCCGGTTCGCGGGAGCTTGCATCCCCACGAAGGTACGGAGGAGTCCGACTTTTTGTAGGTCCGTGTTCATGAAAACCGACCGTCAAAAACGGCAAAAGTTGAGCTAAACGGTTGACCACAACAGGGACATCGGATATCGAATCCGCCGCCACCGTCGCCAATTGTCTGCGACTGCATGAAACTGCTCCTTGAAAGAAACTTACCTTTAGGGAACGACCCATACCTTAACCGACTTCGCGAAACTTGTCAACCCCCGCGTAACGCGCCGACGACTTTCGCGATCGTCTCTGCCTTGCCCGCGAGTTTCTGCAACCATCCCTTGCGCAACTCCGCAAGTCGGTCGCATCCCCGATTGGTGAGGCGCATTAAGTCCCACGCGGTCGGCGCACCGTCGCCGCGCAATTCCTTGCCCTCCGCGCAACCATCGTCCACAAGCCAGCCCATATGCGCGTTGACCACGGTCCTATCGTGGTCGGGAAAATCGTTGGCGGTCACGCCGTCCGCGCCGTCGGCCAGTCGTTGCAGAATGTCCCTCAGCAGTTTTTCGTTCCGGTGCATTTGTGAAGCCCCTTATATAAAACCTCGCCTGTCGTCCGTGCCTACCACCACATCGACCGAAGACGGGGGCGTTCAGCATACGATAACAAAAACCTAACTCCGCGGAATGGCAGGGGGCAGGGGGACTTGACGGCGGCGGCGCGGTCGGTATCGTGGGGAGAGAATGGAGGTGCCGTATGATCCTCCAAAAAATACGTCCTGATGTCGGGGTCTTCCATCCGCCGTCCCAAACCCCACTGCGGCGACTCCGACAGACTCCCTTGCCGAAGGCGAGCAAATTCGCGGCGTGGCGAAACAAATGGGTTTGGGATAGGCAGGGGGGTCACGGGCGTAACAGGTTGTAAAATAATCTGTAAAATAATGCCAAGGGACGCGACGTAAGTCCTTATGGCATAAAGGCGGGCGTAATTCAGTGGTAGAATGCCAGCTTCCCAAGCTGGACGTCGTGGGTTCGAATCCCATCGCCCGCTTTTCTCCTAAAGTCCTCCAGATTAAGCACTTGCGCTTCGTGCTCTTCCTCGGCTGAAGCCTCAAAATCAGCGAGTTGCGTCAAAAGTTGCGTCAGTTTTTTCGCAATTGGGGTCCGTGAGGCCGCGTCAAGGTCGGCTTCGTTCACGCGGAGGTAGTGCTGCCGGGCGACCTCGTCGGAGTGGCCCATCCACTCGACCACGACGTGGAACGGGAAGCCGGCGGCGATCCAGTCGCTCTCGCGGTTCTTGCGAAGCGTGTGGCACCACTTGGCGTACTTGGGCACGCCGGCGTGCTTGCGGATGACGCCGAAGTCGCGCCAGACGTTGCGAGCCGTCACCCCGTGGACGACAAGTGGCTTGCCTTCGGGGGCGTGCTCGAAGGCGTCGCGGAGTATCGGCAGCAGCTCCGGTGCGATCGGCACGACGCGACGGCGCTTCGTCTTCTGAGCCCAGACGGTGAGGCGACTTCTCTCCCAATCCACGTCTCGCCACCGGAGCGATAACGCGGGTTTTCGCTCGTCAAGCATTCCAGAAAACGGTCCAACTCAACGCGGCGGTAGAACACGCTCTTGGATACCTGCGTCCCTCTCAGCAAGCCGATGGCTCGATAGCGAGCAAGAGTCTCGCCTGGGTTCCTCAGTCCGCGGATGGTGTCGAGTCGCAGATACCGAATCGCCTCCGCCTCCGTCAGCAACTCCGGGCACGGCGTCGGTGGCCCGCCGGGCAATACGGGGCCAGCGTGCGGGATCGCCCACGCCGAACCGAATCCCCAAGGGGCCTTCAATCCACCCTTGACACGCCGCGGTTTCGCGAAGCGAAACCCGTCGCTACGCGACGGCGGACTTCGTCCGCAGCGGCGAGTCAAGGGTCCATTGCTCCACCGGGGCGGGCAGGGGAATCGCGTCGAGTCCGAGCTTGCGGCGGCACGAATCGAGGCAAGCCGATCCTCGCCGCTCGATGCCGCGAAGCCCGTGGCGGGGTTCAAAGAATCTTCCGTTCCCGCGTAGCGGCACGGTTGCACCCTCACGCCGGCTATCCCTTGCCGAAGGTCATGCGCTTGGCCTGTTCGATCAGGGTATCCCACTGCTTGAGGGTAAACTTCCGGGCGGTCCGCAGGAGTTCGGGAACCTTGGCCGCGGTGGTCGCATCCTGGGTGGCGACCTCGCCTACGATGGTCTCGGCCTTGCTCCAGCCGGCCCGAAGGTGGGACTGGTCGATGCCGTATTGTTTGCAGATCCGCATAAGCAAGTCCTCGGACGGCGAGCGGCGGCCCTTCTCCAGGTCGGTCAGGTGGGCCGGGGCAATGTCGAGGAGCTTGGCCATCTCGCGCAGGCCCTTCTTGACGTTAACAGCAGTGGGCTCGCCCTCACGGGTTGCCAAAGTTCGTGGCCACACCCGGGGTATCGCTTCCCCTTGGGCCGTCTTGCGAGCCGCGGCGTTGGCCGGTATGTTTCTTCCCCGCGAGATCGGGGGAAGTTGATCCGACCTGAAAACACAAGGACTGGACGATGCGTACCATGATGATCCTGAGCACGGTGTTAGCGTTGGGGTTGCTGGCGATGGCGTGCTACGGCGCCCAGCCTCAGCCGGTTCCGGCGGGGGCAGATTCGCAGAACTTGAACGACGCGGAGAAAGAATTCGCGGCCCTCCTGGCCGATTACGTGGCGAAATACAAACCCTTGTGGCTACGCCAGGCCCAGGCGTGGTGGGAGGCCAGCCTCTCCGGCACCGACGAGGCCTTCCAGCGTCGCAAAGACGCCGAGAACGCCCTGGTCGAGTTGCACAGCGACCGTGCGATCCTGGCCAAGCTGCAAGCCCTGCGCAGCGGCGGGCAGGTCAAAGAGCCCCTACTCCGACGGCAGCTCGAGCTGTTGTATCTCGCCTTCCTGCCCGCCCAGGCCGACCCCGCCCTGCGGAAGAAGATCGTAGGCCTCGAGGCCGACGTCGAGCAAATCTTCAACAACCACCGCAGCCTCGTGGACGGCGCACCTAAAACCGAAAACGACGTCCGCAAGGTCCTCGCCGAGACCGCCGACTCGGCTGCGGCTGAAAAGGCGTGGAAGGGCTACATGGCCGTCGGGGCCAAAGTGGATGGCAAGCTCAAGGAGTTGGTCGGCCTGCGCAACCAGGTGGCCCGCGAGTTGGGCTTTGAGAACTACTTCGCCATGAGCCTCTCCTTGCAGGAGATAGACCAGACCCAGTTGTTGCGGCTGTTCGACGAACTGGACGAACTGACCCGCCGGCCGTTCGCCGAGCTAAAGGCGGAGCTCGATCGGAAGATGGCGGCCCGCTTCGGGATTTCCGTCGCCGACCTGCGGCCCTGGAACTACAGCGACCTCTTCTTCCAGGACGACCCGGACGTGAAGGAAGTCGGCCTGGACGAGGTTTTCAAGCAGCGCGACGTTCTGACCTTGGCCAAAGCCTATTACGCCGGTGTTGGGCTGCCCGTCGATGACATCCTGGCCCGCAGCGACCTGTACGAAAAGAACGGCAAGTCGCCGCACGCTTTCTGCCATGATATGGACCGCGCAGGTGACATTCGCGTCCTGGCCAATCTCCAACCCAACACGAATTGGATGGATACCATGCTGCACGAGCTGGGCCACGGCGTCTACGACAAGTACACTTCCAACGCCTTGCCGTTCGTGCTGCACGAGGCGGCCCACGGGATCACCACCGAGGGGATCGCTCTGATGTTCGGCGCCATGACGTTCAATGAGGAGTGGCTGCGCGACGTAGCCAAGGTCCCCGACGATCAGGCGGCGCGGTTTGCCGCCGCCGCGCGGGAGACGCTCCGCCATCAGAAGATCATCTTCTGCCGCTGGACCCAGGTCATGGTCCGCTTCGAGCACGGCATGTACACCCACCCCGAGCAGCACCTCGGCCGGCTCTGGTGGGACCTCAAGAAGCGCTATCAACTGCTCAACCCGCCGGACGATCCCAGCCGCCCGGACTACGGCGCCAAAATGCACATCGTCGGCGCCCCGGTCTATTATCAAAGTTATATGATGGGCGATCTCTTCGCCTGCCAGGTGCAGAACTACCTGGCCACTAAGGTCTTGGGAGTGAACGATCCGACCCGCACGGCCTTCGTCGGCCGCAAGGAGGCCGGCGAGTACTTGCGCACCAAGATTTTCAGCCCCGGCAAGACGCTCACCTGGGACGAGTTGACCCGCTCGGCCACCGGCGAGTCCCTCTCCGCCAAGTATTTCGCGCAGATGTACCTCGAATAGCACGCGGGGAGGGCGGGGCTACTCGCCGGTCTTGTGCGGGAGTTCCAGCCGCAGGATTTCGTCGGCCTGGTGGATGAGCTCGGTTCGGGCCTTGAGTGCGTCGGGGCTAAGCTCGGACGCGCGAATCAGAATTTCCACCTGCGGCTTGCCGGGTTCCGCGGGGATGGTGAGCTTGGCGACGTAGGGGTCACGGCTCGCGGTTGGGGCGGCGGTCGCGGCTTCGGCCGGTTGCGGAGCCACGGACCCCGGGTGGTAGAAGACTACCGCGTCGCCGTCGAGCCGATAACCCAGCCCCGTGGCTGCGGCGATCTGTTCGAGCGCTTCACCGACGGTCACACCCTCCACCAGCAGGGAGAAGTTTTGCCGCGTCCGCTCGGGCAAAGACGCCAACACGCCCGGCTCATGCCGGATGGTCAGGTGGGCCTTTTGGCCGAGAGCCTGCAGCACCTCCACCAAGGGGCGATGCGTGCGCCGCAGGGAGACGGGACGGGCCAGTTCACGGCGGAACTCGTCAGCCGCCGGGAGGATCACGATCTTGTCGGCCTCGGGAAACCACGTCCAGCCCAACGATTCGCAGGCCAGGGTTAGGACCTGGTCGCCGGGACCGGCCCCGATGCGGCCCACGGCCGTGGCCAGGAGGGCGACCGGATCTTCCACGTTGACCCGGAACTGCACGTGGGCGCGCAGGTTGACGCGATCGCCGGCCAGCGCCGCCCAGTCCGTTCGCCGCGCAAAGTTCAGTTGATCCAGTTCATCCCAGGTCGCTCGACGTCCGATCCGCCAGAGTGCCGGCTGGGCCCAGACGATGACGCTCCATGGCGTGACCTCGAAGGTCAGCCCCAGGGGTAGGAGGAGCTGGCTCAGTCCCTCGCGCAGGGGAAGGTTCTCCAGGACGACCGACACCTTCGTGTCACTCCCATAGGGCAGCAGATCGATGACCTCCGGCAGGACGCTGATGTCCACGCCGGTTTCCTTGGTCAACGCCACGAAGGCTTCGAGCACCGGGGCCTCCTCGATACGGAACCGCATGGTCTGGTCCAGGGCTTGCTCGATAAGGGGTGCTCGATCCGCCTCGGCGGCCCCGCTCAGGACCACCGCCATCGTTACGGCCGTCAGTAGTGTCATCGTACGACTCCAGCACGTCCTAAAAGTAGGGGTTTTCTTCCGCTGCGGACCCGGAACGATCAAACGGGGCCGCCCCCGCCGTGGCGATTGCGTACACCTGGCCCGAGGGCGGCGCCGCGGAAAAGCCGGATGGAGGAATGCGGTCTGGCCGTACCTCCACGATCCGCTCCCCGGGTCTCAGGCCCGTCGCTCCGCCGGGCCGATCCACCTGCACCATCACCGTGGGAGCCGGCCTCGAGGGCGCCGCCGACTCCCCGCGAAACCTCAGGTAAGCCGTACACACCAGGGCAATCGCCGCCGCCGCCGCCAGCGGCACGTACAGCCGGTAGAGCATCCTTTGCGGGCGGTGTGCGGCTGTTGCCTGGCGGCGCCGGCGAACCTCCTCCGCGAAATGCTCCCAGTCCAGTTCCGGACCGCGTTCGCGGAGCGATTTCACCAGCTCGTCGGTTCGGCGATAGGCCTCGAGCAGGCGGACCAACCCCGGATCGTCCCGTAACGCCTTCTCCAGCTCCCGCCGTTCCGCCTCCGTCAGATCGCCGTCGACGTACCGGCTCAGCCGGAACTCGGGATCGCCAGGATGGGGCTGATCTTCAATCACCGACGCTCACTCCGCTCAGTCCAGGAACCCGGCCAGCATCTTCTTCATCGCCTTGCGGGCCTGGAACACGTTCCACTTCACCAACTCGACGCTGCACCCCATCATCTGGGCCACTTCTTTTTGGGGCACTCCCTCGATACTGAACAACGTCAGGGCCACCCGTTGCTTCTCGGGAAGTTGCTGCAGGGCCCGCTCGATGGCGGCGGAGAGGTCTTCCACGTCCGCCCCATCGGAAGGGTCCGGTGTCGTCAGCCGGGTCGCGTCGCGGGCTCGTCGAAACCCCTCCGCTCCCTCGCCGGTGGCATCCAGCGAGACGACCGAGCCCGCCCGACGCGACCGGCGGTAGTTCAGCGACAGGTTGCTGACGATTCGCGTCAGCCAGGGGCCGAACCGCTGCGGGTCCTCCAGGGAACTCAGCCCGCGGTAGGCCCGGACGAACGCATCCTGGGCAATATCCGCCGCCGCGTGGGCATCGCCGACCAGGCGATACGCCACCGCCACGGCCCGACGCTGGTACCGGCGCACCAACTCATCGAAAGCGTCCGTCTCCCCGTGGAGCGTGCGGGTGACCGCCTCAGCGTCGTCCATGCCGGGATCATCCGCCCGGTGTTCGGTTCCGTTCCTCTTTTTAGACACGCCTCGCTGATACCCGTTAGCCTGGAATCTGCCTGCCGCGGAAGTCCGCCCGCCCACAGTCCTCAAATACCGAACTGCCACTGTCGGCGCTGGACATTTCATGTCAAGATGTTCTCTGGCTTTGCAACGGGCGTTTTTGGGGGTTCATCCGTGGTCTCCGAACCGTTTTCCATGAGGTCTCCTTGGCTTTGGCGGCCGTTCTCGCGTGCTCGAGCCATCCCCAAGAAGTCACCGGCAGCCGGGCGATAACCTCGGTCCGGTCCTCTCCTCCGCCGCTGCTCCGCGATCGTCTGGAGGCGACGCAGCAATCCCGAGGCGACTCGGACGCATAAACGCAGCCGACTGGAGCTGCCCCTTGTGCTCAGAAGCGCCAGCGATTCCGCAAGTGACGTTTTTCGCGTTCACAACCCTCTGCCGTGACCAGCCTTTGTAGCCTCGGCCAGGGTGCCGAGCAGATTCGCATTCGCGGGGGGCCTTGACCCCGGCAGGTATTCTGATATAATGTATATATGTCAGTCCAGAAATCGCGCTCCCGGACCCCCAGGAGCGTGCCGGAACGGCAGG
>JBGPAW010000162.1:0-8114 GCA_041480905.1 Phycisphaerae bacterium | reverse complement strand
GCAGGAGTCCCGGAGGGACGGCAGAAGGAATATCTCCGACCACGAACGCCGCCGTCCCGGTTCAGTCGTCCCTCCGGGACTCCATCGGTCTCGCGTGAAGTGGTCCCAGCGATGAATCGCTGGGCTATTCCCAACCCGTGCCTACGGCACGCCCGCCGTCCCGGCGTCACGGTGAGATGTGAACAGCAGTGGCCTCGCCCTCCCGCGGTGATGCAACCCGTGAGAATACGGTTGACGGAGCACTCGGCAAGCTCGAGCGGAATCGCCCCGTCCGCCGGCCAATCGGCGGACGGGGCGAACCTGTTCTGCAACGTGCTTCCCACTGACGGGGAATTAGCCGGGGGTCTCTCGGATCTGCCGCAGTCGAGCAGCCAAGTCGGACGGGAGCTTGCGAACCAAAGTGGAATCGATCAGGGCAACGGAGAGCAGATCCTCGATATGAACCTGATCGATCCGGCGGAAGGACTGAAGTTTCATCATGACCAGGGCCGGCAAGTCAGTCACCAGAAAGCCAGTCTTGGCACGAACGGCCTTGGTCACATCCGGAGCGGGATGCGTGTACTCGGGCCGGACGCGTTCCTTGGCGAAGACCACGTGCACGCCTGTCTTGGGATTAGGCCGGCGACGGTCCACGAACATGGTCACGCCGAGCACCTCAATCGGCACCAACCCCAGGGGACGAAACGCCGCGGCTACGGCGGGCAGATCGGGGCGCCGGAGAAGAACGTCCACGCCCTTCGTGGCCCGGACGGCGCCATCATCGACGGTGGCGACCCAGGCCGCCACCGCGTTGCCGCCGACAATCGCGTAGGGTATCCGGGCGGCATCAAGGGCTTTGCCGACCTTGCGCAGAAGTCGTTCCACGCGGTTGACCGCCATGACCTGACCCTCGTAATTCGGGCGGCGGATCACTGCCATTCATACAGAATACGCCGGCCTTCCGGGCATTGCAAAGGAGGCGGCCACCGCCTTTTCCGGCGTAGCCACCGCCCGGAGGCGTTCGGCACGTCGCGCACGCGGAGCAGTCTTCTCAGCCGGACCAAGGACCTCGCGGACGGCCCGTCGCGGAGATCGCCGTCGCGGCGATCCACGCCCTGCCGTGGGTGCTGCTCCTGTTGCTCGCGCTGCTCATCGTCGAGAAACTGCTGTGACACCAGAAGCACGTCCGATAGGTCAACGCACTTCTGCAGGTGGATTCGGGAGACGACCTGGTATAATGCGCTGGGGAACGCGGAGGGTACCGGGTCGGTGTCGCTCCCGCCCCGCAGAAAAATGCCATGAGGGTCTTGCGATGCGAACTATCAAGCTTCTTGCCCTACTGGGGGCATTCGTCGGTGTGGGCTGCACGGATTCCGGGGTCCCTTGGAGCCTGCCGGAGGGCGCGTCGAACTTCAGTCCGGCGGGCCCAGGCGGCCCAAGCGGCGGGCTGACCGTCGGGGACGTGGTCGGGGCGCACCCGACTCCCGGCAACTCCGCCAACTCCGGTGACGACGGCCATCCGGTGCCTTTGTCGGGCACCATGCAGGCCCGCGTCCGCAACACCACCGCCCGCTCGGCGGAGGTCACCATTCGCTTCCTGCTCAATGATCTGGCGGTCCACCTGGCCCGCCTGCGCATCGGGCCTCGGACGACCACCGCGATCACCGGTCCGGACCTCGCCCAGCTCGTCGAGTTCACCGGCGTGGATGAAACCGGCGCGACCCTGCCACCGGCTGTTTTCGTGTTTGAAGCCGGGGCCGACAACCTGGTCATCTACGTTATCGTCGGTGGCGTGGAACCGCCCCCCGGCAACGAGAACGACAACGGCGGCAACGCGAACGTCAACGCCAACGAAAACTTCAACGCCAACGGCAACCTGAATGAGAATGGAAACGCCAACGTCAATGCCAATCTTAACGCCAATGCCAACGCTAATCTCAACGGCAACGACAACGGGGGCGGTGGCGGACCGCCGTTTGCCGACTGCAACGGCAACGGCGTCGCGGACCTGTACGACATCGCGGCCGGAACCAGCGGCGACTGCAACCTCAACCTCGTGCCCGATGAGTGCGACATCGCCGCCGGGATCAGCCACGACGCGGACTCCAACGGCGTGCCCGACGAGTGCGAGGACTGCAACGAGAACGGCACGGCGGATGCGCTGGACCTCGAACTGGGCCAAAGCGCGGACTGCAACGGCAATCACGTGCCCGACGAATGCGACATCGCGGCTGGCACGAGCACCGACTGCCAGCCCAACGGCATCCCCGACGAGTGCGACATCGCCACCCGGGGGCGCGCGGCGTCCGCTCGGGACGCGGCGGACCTGCTCTTCCCGTTGGACGGAACGTACACGTTGGCCATGCCGCCGAACGACGACGGCTCCTCAAGCGAGATTTCCCTGGGGTTCGAGTTCGATTTCTACGGGGGACTGCAAGGCAGCACGTACATCAACAACAACGGGAACCTCTCGTTCGGCGGCGCCTTCTCCACCTACACCGCCGCGGGTTTCCCGGTCGAGGGCTTTCCCATGGTGGCGCCGTTCTGGGCGGACGTGGATACGCGCAACGGTTACGGCAACGTCTGGTTCAAGATCGAGAGCGACACCCTCATCGTGACCTGGGAGGAGGTCGGTTACTACAACGTCCACGGGGACAAGCTCAATACGTTCCAGGTGGCGGTCTCGGACGGTCTGAACGCCATCATGGGCTTCGGGAACAACGTCTGCTTCAGCTACGGCGACATGCAGTGGACCACCGGCGACGCCTCCGGCGGATCCGGCGGGTTCGGCGGGACCCCCGCGACCGTGGGGGCCAACCAGGGCAACGGAGTGGATTACTTCCTCATCGGGCGCTTTGATCACGAGGGCACGGATTACGACGGACCCGGCGGAGCCGCCGACGGGGTAAGCTTCCTCGACGGCCAAACGATCTGCTTCAACACCGCGACCACCACCACCAACGTCGACCCGATCGCCACGGGCTTCCCGTCCGGCAACACCCTCGCGGTCAATCCGACTTCAGGGGAAATGCTCGACCTCGAGCTCCGGTTCCTCAGCCCCGAACCCGGGCAGACCACTACCGTGACGATCGACGACCTTAACGGGGCCGCCGCCGCCGGTCTGAGCATCGTGAACACCCCGGGCAACGTCGCCACGGTGCAACTGCACTGGACACCGGCGTGCGCGGACTTCGGCTCTTATGTGTTGGAGTTCACCGCGACCGACGATTTCAACCCGCCGGGCCAGACCACGGTCAGCCTGACCATCGTCGTCGCGTGCAGCGGCGGATCGTCGGACTGCAACACCAACGGCATTCCCGACGAGTGCGACATCGCCGCCGGCACCAGTGCGGACGCCAACTCCAACGGTGTCCCGGACGAGTGTGAGTTTAGCCCGCCCGTCCTCTATGCGGTGGAGGCGTGGAGCGACGCGCTGTATACGCTCGATCCCGAAACCGGCTTTCTCACGCTCGTGGCAAACATGGAGCCGGACGTGGACGGGGCCCACGGACTCAGTTTCGATACAGTCCGCGACGGTGCTTTGTTCGTCATTGCGGATGTTGCTTCCATCGGTCTCGCCCTGGTCCGCGTAGACCCGGACACCGCCGCGGCGAGCTTTGTGGGCTGGCTGACCGAGCCGGTCGTCGACATCGGCTTCGACAGCGAGGGTGTGCTCTATGGCGTGACGGGCGGAGACATAGATTACCCCGGTGAGATTGTGATGATCGACCTGAGCGACGCCTCCATCTCTCACCTCGACCTCTTCGGCGCCGGCGGTGACGCCCAATCCATCGTGTTTTTGCCCGGCACCAGCCTCCTCTACCACACCGCCTGTCCGGACAACTGCGTCCTGGAGACGATTGACGTGACCACCGGGGTCGTGACCGTGATTAACGCTACGCTCACCGCCGGCTGGTACGAGGGCCTGACCTACGACGCCTCCGCGGCACGACTGCTGGGCGCTTCGTGGATGGACCAAGTCTCCGGCCTATACGCCATCGACCCCGCGACGGGAGCCGAGACCCTGCTCAACCCGCTCTCCACATATACCCCCGTCTCTGGGTTGTCCTTTCGCCCCGGCGGCGCGCCATGAGAAACCGCAGGATACGCCCCGCTGTGAATAAGCCCGAACCCCCTTCCTGACCAGCCCCGGTAGGAGCGGCATAAGGTAGCCCAGAGCGCCAGCCCTGGGACAGCAAGACCTCATTAAAATCCTTAATAAGCCCCGGAGGGGCGAAACGGACACACACGCCGTACTCGTTCTATCGCCCCGGCGGGGCTGAATGTTTTGGGGGACCGTCCTCACCCAGGGCTGCGCCCTGGGCTACTCTCGGTCGTCCCTGCGGGACCCTGGTGCGGCGGGCCGAGCGCGCCTTACGCCCCTCTCCTCCCTGCCATCACGTCGATAAGTAAGCCTTCCCCCCTCTTCTCTGCGGGGGCAGGACTCGAACCTGCGGCCTGGATCGTAAGTCCTTCCGACTCAACAGGTTATGAGCCCACCATTTTGCCTTTTTGGCTCTCTTTTTGTCAGCCGATTATTGTTCCTCTCTGCCTGCCGAGGCGTCCTGCCGTCCAGGGGTTTCCAATCGAGCGCGTCAAAGAAAAAGGGGGTCAGGCTTACTTATTGACGGGTTCGGCGGCGGCGTAGTGCCCGTAAGGCGTATCACCCAGGGGCACGCCGCGCAAACACACCTCGCCCGCAAACTCGTCGGAGCCGGGGCCGAAAAAGCCGGCCGGGATGGGTGGGGAGCAGGGGTCGCCGGACCCGAAGCGATGGCACATGTCCTGGCCGGTCTCGGGTCCAGCGGAAGGACAAAAAATGACAGAAGGTGCTCACCGTGGCGCCGGGCACCTTCTGTCTGTGCGGTTCAGTCTTGCGAACAAGACCTGGCACCTGCGAGACTCCCCGGCGTCTGCCGTGGCGCGGTTCGTCGCCGGGACTCCGCTCGCCGCAAGGTGCGCTTTAGCATCTCGGTGCGGTCATTCTCCTCTTCGCCGTTTTCCTTTTTTTCTTGGGAGCCGACTTCTTGGTCACCCTTTTCTTCTTGGCGACCTTGCGTTTCTTGGCGACTTTCTTACGTTTTTTCTTCGGCGCCGCCTTCTTCGCAACCCTTCTCACCATGCGGTATCACCTCCTTTCACGGTTCAAAAAAAGTTGCACTAGCGCGTGCATCATAACGTTGATCGAGGCGGTGTCAAAAAAAATCTTGCGCCGCCGAGCGTTTTCGACGCGCCGCCGAAGCCCGCTGCATCCGGTGCCCTCCGCCCCGGACGCACCGCACCGCGGCCGGCGCGGCGCGCCGATCTACGAACCCAAGCGTACCGCCGCGAAAGAAGTGCCACCTGATTGTCACGATGACGGTATGCCGTCCGCACCAGCGGCGCCGGTGGTGGGGCGCTCGCGCCACCAGCGCCCAGGCAGCCCTAAGAGACAAGAGCATGACCCTTGGGGAGGCGGCCTGGGTCCAGAGATGTCACCCCGCTGTTTTCAAAAAACGCATGTTTGGGGGTAAAAGCATGCGTTTTTTTGCACCTTGGATAATTCGGGAGCGCACCGGTCCGGGGCGTGTCCTGCGGCGATGAACCGACACCGCCAAGTCGAGTGACACTACCCGGTCTCCATCAAGGAGCCTCGTCGCCTGGCCGCTGAGGCGCCCCCGGAGTTTCTCCGAGACGTGCGCGCGTTCCTCGAAGTGACGGAAGGTGGCACCTTGCCGTGGAACCGGGCCCGGGGCCGCCGTCCGACGCGAGCGCGGGGTCCGGCGCGGGGAGACGGCCTTCGGCCGGCGAAAAATTTTTGAAAAAATTTCTGATTTTCTGCCCGACCTCCCACTTGCGGCCCGTCGCCCCGGGGTTGGTTGTCCGCGACTTGCCCAGAGGTTTCGTTAAGACGCGGGTTGTACTCAGGCATCGTTCTCTGCTCACCGACCCGCTGGACAGTACCGGCCCTTTCTCGGAGGGTCATACCCGGGCACCTCCAAACTGTTCCAAAATCGCGCCCAGGGCCTGCCCCAGGACGTGGGCGCCGCGGGCCACGACCTCGTCGGACAGGACCGGGATGTGGAGCGTGGTCTGGCCCGTCCGATCATCGTGACGCACCCACGTGGCGACGCGGTCGGCCAACGCCCGTCCGAGGACCTCACCCCGGCCCAATTCCGCGGCGGCTTGTTGGGCCTTCATGGTACCGCGAGTGGGTGATTTGCCGTTCCCGTTGCCGTTCTTCTTCCCGATGGTGCTCGCGACCAGGGTACGGGTGAGCGCTTCGAGGAAGTTCACCCCGGCGGTCAGGAGGTCAGCCTCGCCGGCGGCCCGGCTGCGGTCCTCCTCCCGGGCGGTGGAGGACGGCGGGGCACCGGGCCGATGCGGCTGGTGATCGACCCCTTTCAGCTCGGTCAGTTTGGCCAACTGCTCCATGAACTTTTCCTTGCCCAGTTTGCTGAAATCCACCTCCGTGGCCGTGCCGTCGAACAGCCCGTCGAAGAGTTGTCGCTTGAGCGTCAGGGTGGTGAGGATGCGCTCTTCGATGCTGCCCTCGGTGATCAGGTTGACGACGCGGACGTTGCGATGCTGGCCCAGGCGGTGGACGCGGGCGATGCGCTGCTCCAACACGGCCGGGTTCCAGGGGATGTCCACGTTGATCACGGTGCTGGCGGCCTGGAGATTGAGGCCCACGCCGCCGGCTTCACTGGACAGGAAGCACTTGAAGTTCGGGTTCTCGCGGAATAGATCGAGGGCGGCCTGGCGCCGGCGTGGTGGAATCCCCCCGTGCAACTCGAGGGTGGCCAGGCCGAGATCGACGCACACCTCTTTGACCTTCTCCAGCATGCGGACCCATTGGCTGAAGATCACCACCTTGTCCCCGTTGTCCGCGCAGATTTCGCCCAGCAGTTCCTTCAGTTCATCACACTTGGGCGAGAAATGGGTTTCCTTGTCGTAGAGGTAGGTGCTGTCGCAGAGCATGCGCATGTTGGTCAGGGCGCAGGTCAGGCGCTTGCGGTCGATCTCGCTGATCCACCGCCGCCGCTGCCACTTGGCCATGATCCGCGCCACGATGCCCGCCTCGTCCTCGTACGGGGCGCGTTGCTCGGGCGTCATGGGCACGCGGAGAATGTTGTCCGTGCGCTCGGGAAGCTCCTTGAGCACCTCGTCGCGCTTGCGGCGTAGGAAAATCGGCCCCAGCTTCTCGCGGACGCGGTCCAGCCCGCTGTAGCCGATCAGCTTGCCCTTCTCGTCAAACTTCACGTGTTCGTGCAGGAACTCGAACGCCGGTCCCAGCCGCCGATCGTCCACGAACTCCACGATGCTGTACAGTTCCTCGATTTTGTTCTCCAGCGGCGTGCCGGTGAGCACCAGGCAATAGCGGCTGCGGAGCGTTTTGACGCAACGGGCCGTCTTGGTCGCCCAGTTCTTGATCCGCTGGGCTTCGTCGAGCACGATCAGGTCCGGGCCCCACAGGTTGACCTCGGGCACGTCTCGCAGGATGGCTTCGTAGTTGACCAGCTTGAAGAAACTGTCGTCGGCGTAGGCCGCGTCGCGGAGTTTCTTGCCGCCCTCGATGATGCGGACGCTCCGGTCGCAGAACCGGCGGATTTCCGTCGCCCACTGATACTTCACCGAGGCCGGCGAAACCACCAGCACCTTGCGAATGCCGCGGCGCTGCGCGAGCAACTCCGCGGCGGCGATGGCCTGCACCGTCTTGCCCAGGCCCATGTCATCGCCAAGGATCACCCGGCCGCGGTGGGCGGCGAACAGCACGCCCTGCGTCTGATAGGGGTAGAGCGGCACCTTGAGCAAGTCGAGTTGGAGCCGACCGGCGTTCAACAACTTGACGGCTTGCCGCTCCTCCTGCAACGATTCGGCTAGCTCCATCTCCCGGTCGAGGTATTCCGCCGCATCGGCGAAAACGGTGACTTCCTCGTCCAGGTTGTCGAGGTCGCCCAGCATGGCGGCGATGGCCGCGCCCTGCCGCGAACGCAGGCGCCGCTCGCCGTCGAAATGCTTTGCGGCAAAGGACCGCAGGTCGGGTGAAGGGAGACCCGGCAGGTTGAGCCGGACCTCCAATTGCGGCCCGTAACGCAAGTACACTTCCGGACGAGCGATGGTGGCCTTGCGGCGGCGCTCCCGTTCGGTCGTGG
>JBGPAW010000161.1:0-8142 GCA_041480905.1 Phycisphaerae bacterium | reverse complement strand
TGATGACGCCTGGCGCCATGCCCTTGTACGTGCCGCCACTCTGGGCGCCGCTGCCGCCGATGGTGCCGGCGACGTGGGTGGAGTGATACAGATCACCGGAGCTGTCGCGCACGTGCAGTCGCCCGCCGAAATCCTGGTGCGCGGCGTACCCCGTCCCGGCGTCATAGACCAGCACGGTAACCCCCGAGCCGTCCAGGCCGTACGGCGGAGCCTGCACGATGTCCGCGCCCACGCGCGCCCGGTTGCTGTTGTTCACCGGGCCCATCTTGGGCAGCGGCGGCTCGATCCACTGCACGCCGTCCTCGGCCGCCAAGGGTTTGATCATCGACATGGGCAGCTCGATGACCAGCCCGTTGATGCTGCGCAGCTCGGAGCGAACGCGGGCCCCGTAGCGCCACACCAGGTTTTTGCCCGTGCCTTCCAAAGCCACGTCCGCGTGGAAGAGGATGTAGGCCCCCACGACGGGGTCAGCCGGCACCGCCGGAGCGTCGCCCTCTTTCTTCACCTCTTCTTTCGCGCCGACGACCGCCCACTCGCGGACGATATCATGCACCAGATCGGGATGCAGCTTCCAATCTCGCTCGATGGGCAACACTGCCGTCAGGGCCTGGACCGCCGCCACTCCCGCCGGGTCAGCCCCGCGCGGGCCCACTGCGGCGAAGAAGGTGTAGTCGCCGAGGTAATTCTGCAGGGTTACGCCAGCGGCTTGCAAGGCCGACCGCTGCCCCGCCGTGATCGGCCCGGCGAATTGCACCACGAAGTGGCGCTGGGCCCCGCGGAGGGCCAGCCCCGACACCGTGTCGGCGATCTGTCCGCGATCCTGCGGGGCGACTTGCACCGTCCCGCTGCGCCACTGAATCTGTCCCGCCTGGACCGGCACCGACAGGCTCCACGCCAGCAGCGTCAGCAGAAATACGCATGCACCGATCCTCAACCCACTTCCCAGCCCTCGTGTTGTTCTCATAGACATCGGTAATCACGCCTCGTCAAAAAGGACCAACGAATCACCATCACTCCCCGGAACCGGCAACATGGAGGTGTAGCTGCGGCCCGCACCACAAACCGACCGTCAGGGTGGAAAGGTCTTGCGGAGCTGTGCCCGATTCTTCCTGCGGGCTCCGAAGACCAAGGATAGTTGGCCGCTTCCCCGCCAAGGGCGGACTGCCTCCTTCTTCGCCTGTACAGGTCCCATCATACCGGGTCCGTCAAGCGAATCCAACTATAGATTCCGTCCCATGCCGTACTTAACTTTGTGATAGATTGCCAGTGCATTTTTTCGTTCCCGACTTGAGGCGACAGAAATCGGCTGGATCACGGATTGCGCCAGAAACGTAAAAAAACGAAGCGCCGGAAAGTTGAGACTTTGGACTTCGCTTCTTGAACTCGGAACCCGGGACTTGGAACGGTTTGATTGCCGGCTGTTCGTCACCGGCTTTTCGTTAACTCATGCTGGGAGCGTCACTTAGATCGTCCAACGGAGCGCAACGGAGACCGGCTTCCCCGCCGGTCGACACACGTTTCCCTCAGGCAGAGGCGTCCCATAAAGATGAGCGGCGCTCCGCCGCGCGCCGAAGTGGCGTCGGCGACGTAGGGGAAATTCACTGGACCGATGGGTTGAGCCGATATTATATTAGCGTTCGGCGCCTGCCCGGACCGGCCGGTTCGGACCGGGTGAGGTGCGTCGGCGTATGCGCTCTTGTGGCGTGCGGTCGTGTCGGCCTATATTGTCGGCCGGAACGCCTACGATTTCCGACAGAAGAGGCCCTCGTAAGGAGGCTTGAGATGACCACGGCGCGGCGCGTCATCCTTTACGGAGCATCGTTGAGCATGGCAGCGGCTTCTCCTGGGCACGCCCAGGGTGTGTTCCGCGATGTCGTCCGCGGGCTGGAATACTCGGGTTTCCAGTTCGTCGGTGCGGAGAACCCGCTCAGCGGTGGAGCGGACTTCTCCCTGTCCCGCAACTTCACCGGTCAGACCCTGGACTTCGGGGCCACGGAGCTGACCCTCACCGGGCCGATCCTCTTCACCTTCTCCACCGGGGGACGGGGCCTGCCCGTGCTGGATTTCTCGCTCAACACCAACGACCAGGCGTTTGAGTATGTTTTTGAGACCAGCACGGGGGCGCAGGACATGCGCGTGGAAGGCAACGTCCTCGTCGACGCCACCGGCTCGATCAACACCTTCGGGTTTTACGATCTGCGGCTGCAACTCTCCAGCCGGCAGAACGTCTTCCTGGACGGTCGTTTCCAGAACAACGTGGAACAGCACCAGGATTTCGACCTCGGGCCGATCGACGTCTCGGGCAACCTCTTCGCCGACGTGTTGGCCCGGGTGTTCGATCCGTTCTTCCAGGCTACGGGGACGGAGAACATCTTCGACAGCTTCAGCGGGCGAGGCCAGCGCGAAGACCTCTTGCAGCAACTGGTGGCCGACGCCCAAGCCAAACTGGCTGCCGGAAAGGCGCTTACGGCCGAGGAGGCTGCTCGACTGCTCGGCTACGGCGATGCTTTCGCCATGTTGGGCGACCGGGTCCCCGACCTCTCGTTCGTTAATGACGCCTTCGCCAACGGGCAAGTGGTCTTCACCCCCGTGCCTGAGCCGGGGCTGCTGGTGTTGCTGCTCGGCCCGGCCGCTTACTTGATCGCCCGCCGCCGACGTTAACTCGACAGGGGCGATCACTCGCCGCACCCATGTCCACCGGCCGACCCGTACCGAAGGCCCGGATTCTCGCCCCCACTCTCTTGCTGATGATTGGGCTCGCCCTGCGTTTGCCGCTGGCGTGGCAGGACCATCACATCCTCATGTCGGAGTGGTTGTGGTCGGATGACGCGTTTCTGTCGCTCTCGGTGGCGCGGAACCTGGCGTTGGGACACGGCATGACCAGCGACGGCACGCACGTGACCAACGGCTTTCAGCCGCTGTACGTCGCGCTCATGGTCCCGGTGTACCTGCTCGTGCCGCGCGACAACCTGGTGCTGCCCATCCACCTCGCGGCGACGATGCTGGCGGTGGCCGGTACCGCGGCCGCGGGCGTTTTCTATCTCATCGCTCTGCGACTGTTCTCGCGCACCGCCGCCTTGTGTGTGCTGTTTTTCTTCATGGTGTCGCACTACTTCGTGGCGACGGACATCAACGGGTTGGAGACCGCGCTCTACGGACTGATGCTCAGTGTCACGCTCTACTACTACCTGACACGCTTCGTGCTAAGAGACGCCGGAAGCTATCAGCTATCAGCGATCAGCTATCAGCCGGACGAGTCCGACGTCGAACGTCCAAAGTCCAAAGTTATCTTGTCTGCGGGTTCTACGCCTCTGCCCGTGGCACCGAGCGTCAAGGGTCTGCGTGAGTCTTCCCCATCCGCAATCCGCAATCCGCAATCCGCAATCACCCCGCTAGGTCCATCCCGGCGGCAATGCGCGATCCTGGGTGTGCTCGCGGGACTGACCGTGTTGGCCCGCGTGGACGCGGTCGTCTTCGTGAGCTGTGTGGCGCTGCACTTCCTTTGGAAACGACACCGCACCTTGAGTCCGGCGCTGAAACAGGCGGCCGTCGGCGCGGCGGCATGCTTCATCACGCTCGCGCCCTGGCTGGCAGCGAACCTCCTGCTGTGCAAAAGGATCGTGCCGGACAGCGGACCGGCCGTGCGGTTCCTGGCGATTCAGAACGGCTGGAAGCCCGTGACGAACCTGATCGGGTACCCGGGTCCGCAGCGGTTCACGGAGGACACGATCCCGTGGCAGTACTACGCCAACAACGTCCTCCACCTGACGGCCCAAATCATCGCCTTCTTACCGCTCACCGCGCACGCCCAGGGTCTGCCCGACGACGCCTCCCTGCCGCGTATGCTCCTCCACATGCCCATCGGACGACTCTTCACCCAGGCCCCGTGGCTGTTTCTCTCCCTGATAACACTTATCGTGGTATTCGTGCTCGTGGGACCGCTGGCCTACCGAGGAGGGACAGAGGACGCAGGACTAAGGACCATGGGCATGGGACGCGCGGCTCGTCCCCCCGGTCTGCGACCCGTGCTGTTCCTGCGTTTTGCCGTCGTCGCCTGGGTGGCCGCGTACGGTTTTTACCTGTTGTGTCCCTGGTACTCTCATCGCTACTTGTATCCCGTGCTAGCCCTGCTCACGCTGGCGTCCGGGGGCGCCGCGCACGTTTTCCTGGCCGCTATTCCGCCCAGGCACCGGATTCTGCGGCGCAGCGTGCTGGGTCTGGCCGCCGCCATGTACGCCTTCGTCTTCGTGACCCAAGCCGGTCATTACTACACGGCCCACCGTTCGCCGGGGCTGCCGGACCGCTATACGCCCGTCGTCCCCTGGATCAAAGAGCACGTGCCGCGCGACGCCACGATCGGCTCTTTTCAGTCGGGCGTGCTCAGCTACTTCCTGCCGAATCGCTGCGTGAACCTGGACGGCGTGGTGAATCCCGCAGCCCTCCGCGCCATGCGCGAGCGGCGCCTGTGGTCGTACATCCGCGACCAGAAAGTGGATTACATCGTCGATTGGCCGGTGTGCATTGACGGCCTGCTCACCATGTTCGCGGGCGTGGACCGCTTGCCCCTGGTCACCCTCTACGACGAATACAGCATGCACGTTTACAAGGTAGTCGATGCCCCCTGAGCCGGCCGCACCGACTCGGGTGTGGCCAGGGAGTGATCGGAAACCGCTCAATCCCGGTCGGGAAGATCGAAAAGCTTCTTGAGGGTATCGGCGTAGATTTGGGTCTTGCCCCGTTCGACATTCCCGTTGAGCACTTGGGTCGGCGTGTGCAGGACCTTGTTGACGGCGCGGTGCACCATCTGCTCGATGATCTTGCGATCGGCTTCATCGGCGGTCTTGAGCTTGGGTATGGCCCACTCGCACTCGCGGCGCATGATGTCGTGGAGGCGCTCGCGGAAGGCCGCGATGATCGGACCGGCCTCGCGGCGGGCGCGGTCCTGAAAATACTCGACCACCCGAGCCTCGATCAGGCGCTCGCCGTGAATGACGGCGGCCTGCCGCTGTTCCCAGTGCTCGTCGGTGATGCGCTGCAGGTCGTCGATGTTGTAGACATAGAAGCCTTCCAGCTTTTCGAGCTCGGGCTCGACGTTCCGCGGGATGCCCAGATCGATCAGCAGCAACGGGCGGAACCGGCGCTTGACCGGCACGTGCTCCAGTTGCCGGACGGTCAGCAGCGGCTCGGGCGAAGCGGTGGAGGCGATGACGATGTCCGACGTGGCAACCAGCCGTTCGAGCTCCTCGAACGGTTCCGCGACGGCGTTAAACTTTGCGGCCAGCTCTTCGGCGCGGGCGAAGGTGCGGTTGGTCACGCGCACGTGCCGGGGGCGCCTAGTCAGCAGATGAGTCAGGGTCAGCTCCCCCATCTCCCCGGCGCCGATCATCAGCACCGTCTTGTCGTCGAAGTGGGAGAAGATGCGGCCGGCAAAATCGAGGGCGACGCTGCCCACGCTCACGTGTCCCTCGCCGATGCCGGTGGTGCTGTGTACTTCCTTGGCGACGGCGAAGGACCTCGTGAACAGCCCGTGGAGCAGGGCCCGGGCCGACTGCTGCCGGTCCGCCAGAGCGAGGGCCTGCTTGGCCTGGCCGAGAATCTGCGACTCCCCCACCACCATGGAGTCGAGGCTGGAGACCACGCGAAAGAGGTGATCGACGGCTTCACTTTGCTCGTGGTGGTAGAGGTGGTCGGAGACGTCCGCGGGCGACAACCGGCGCTGTTCGGCGAGCCATTGGACGGCTTCCGCCAAGCGCGGGGAGCCGTGCAGCGGGCGGGCCATGTAGAGTTCGGTCCGGTTGCACGTGGAGAGGATGACCGCTTCGGCCTCGGGATACTGCCGTCGAAAGGCATCGAGAGCTTGGGCGGCCTGGTCATCGCTGAACGCCAGCCGCTCGCGCACGTGGACGGGCGCGGTCCGATGGTTGCAGCCGACGACGGCGATCCTCATTGATGCACCCCGGAGAGCTTCTCGACGATCAGGAAGACCAGGACGAGCATCACCCCGCTGACGACGGCCAGTTGGGCCGCCCGCCGGCCGCGAAACCACGGCACGACCCAGGTGGTCGCCACCCCGATGGCATACAGGACCCAGACGACGACGCAGGCGATAATGAACGTATCGGTGAGCCAGTCGCGCGGCGTGGCCGACTTCATGCGGCTCGCCTGGCAGATGCCGGTGAGCACGCCAAAGGTGATGCAGAGAAAGCCCAGCAACAGGCTCCAGCGCCCGGAGCGCTCCCAGGCCTCGAGCGGGGCCAAGCGCCACAACAGCGAGGACGGTTGCTTGCTGCGTAGCACACGATTGAGCGCCAAATAGGCGCCGCCGGCCACGCCCCCACACACCAACAAGGTGGTCCCCACGACGAACGAAAGTTGATGCACGACGGCCCAGGGACGCAGATTCCCCGGCAACTGCGTCGGCTCCAGACCCAGAAACGCGAAGACCTGCACGAACCAGGCGACCGGCAACATGAACGTATCCAACCCGCGAATCGCCGGCCGCCACTGGCTATGGCACGCCACCGCCCCCACCAGAGTGGCGAAGAGCAGGGTGATGTCAAAGCGATTGGCCAATACGTGCCGCGCATCGGACACTTCGGCGGCCCGCCAGACCAGCAAGACAAAATTGAGCACCAACACAAGGACGGTCAGGACCGGCACCGCCGTGCCGACGCCTTTCTCGCGGTAGCGGACGCGCAGGGCCGCGCCCGTGGTGGCGACGCTGAGCAGCGCCGTGGCCAAGACCGCGAGAAACAGTTGGGGGACGAAGATCGAAATCATGGCATTACTCTACCCGACGGTCGGCCAATTCCAACCGGATACCTCGTCCAGCGCTTCTCGGGCGGTCAGATCGAACTGCAAGGGCGTCACCGTCACGTAGCGGTCCAGCAGGGCGCGGAGGTCGGTGGCTTCGGTTTTGTTCACCGGGCCGTACTTGCCTTGCAGCCAATACTGCCGCACGCCGTCGGGGCCTTCGTGGCACGTGTAAGAATCGTCCATGATCTGCACGGACTGGGGCACCACCCGAACGCCCTTGGGGTGCCCGCGTCCAAAATTCGGAATGTTGATGTTGAGCAGCATCCCCGGCCGAAGAGGTCGATCCATAGCCGCGCGGATGAGGTCCTGGGCGATCCGAGCCGCCCGGGCAAAATCCAGTTCCTCGCCCCGTTCGAGGGAGACGGCGACGGAGGGCACGCCCAGCAGGGCCCCCTCCGCGGCGGCGGCGACCGTGCCGGAATAGAGCACGTTGATGCCCACGTTGGCGCCATCGTTGATGCCGGACACCACCAAATCGACCGGCGGATCAACCAGGCCCTTAAGCGCCAGCTTCACGCAATCCACCGGGCGTCCGGCCACCGCGTGAGCATAGAACTCGTTGTTCACGTGCACTTTCTGAACCATGAGGGGGGCGTTGATGGTGATAGCGTGGGCGGAGGCGGACTGAGCCGACTCGGGGGCCACGACCGTCACCTCGCCCAGGGCGGTGAGCGCGCGATACAACGCAGCCAAACCGGGGGCAGAGATGCCGTCGTCGTTGGTGAGCAAAATGCGCATGCCGCACCGCCCTTAGGGGTTAGCGTCTCTTCGTGTTCGCCCTTGTATTATACCCTCATTGACCGAAACGAGGCCAGGCTGATGCTAGTGTAGTTGGTCAGAATTGATGCCTCTTTTATGGTCCGAACCGCGAGCGTCAGGGAGCGGAGTTCATGGTGTCCGGGCGTGCCGCTCCCTGACGGTCGCGGTTCGGACCCGCCTGCCGGCAGGCAGGTAAGATGCGATCAGCGTGACTAGCTGCACTAGGACTTTGAGCTCGTCCTCGCTGGTTTCCCGCTGCTTGCGTGGTATGCTGGTCTCGGTCCTCGCGTAGCGTTGCACAAGGGAGTGCAAGTCATGAGTTCCAACACTGCGGTTTCTCCTGGTCTGGCGATCGTCCGGAAGATTGCCGTGGCGGGCGTTTTTCTCGTCATCGTAGTTCTGCTGCTGCTGTGGCTGGCGGGGACGTTTCATCGCAAGATCAGAACGGACACGGCGGGGGTACGTGCTGGTCGGTCGGTGGGCGACGCAGTGCTGGTGCCCGTCGAGGTCGTCCGCGTTCCGGCGACGGAGACCGCGGTGGGCACGGTCCGTGCCGTTCACGAGGCC
>JBGPAW010000160.1:0-8289 GCA_041480905.1 Phycisphaerae bacterium | reverse complement strand
TGATTGATGCCTGGGACGAGCAACGCTCGCTCCATCAAACGCCGGGCTATCAGGCCGCGACGCGGGCGTTCGCAGGTGGTCCGGCGGCCTTGGCCTACGCGAACGTGTCGCGGATGGTGGAACTCAGCCTGCAAAGCGGCGAGTTGGACGCCGAGGCGACGCGTGAGCTGGGTGAAGAGTTTCTCGAGAAGCTCCGGCGGCTGGCAGCCGGTCAGGCGTCGGCCACCCTGACGCTCGGCGCCGTTGGGGGCAGCCTGCGCCTGGCGGCGGAGACCACCGGCGGGAACGAAACGGGGTTACTGGCCGGCGAGGCGCTCTGGCGTTCCATCGGCGCTTCGTTGGCCCGGGCGCGGGAGCTTTCCAAGCGCGCGGTGTCGGCAGCCAATCTGAGCGGCATCGTCCGCGCCGCGCGGGTGTACGCCGCCGGACACAAGAACGAATGGCCGGCTTCGTTGTCCGTTCTGGTTGACAGCGGTGATATCTCGCTGGAGATGCTGAGGAACCCTTACGACAGCACCGGGCCGCGGACGCTGGCCGACGCCGAACGCGAGTCCTATTACCTCTACCGCAAGAACATCCCCAAAGACGCCGCCGCCACGGAAGTCGTGGCCGGCGAGCGCGAAGTCCGCCGCGGCGAGGGGGCCAATTTCGCCTACGCCGACGGCCACGTGGAGTTCGTGCGCGAACCGGAGGCCGGCCGCCTGCTCGCCATCCTGCGGGCCCAATCACGCTGACTCACGTTTTTCACCGCGGTGTAGTGCCTCGCAGTTAACCCAACGTATTCTTTGCCGAACCGCGACCATTTTCGTCTCCTACGCCCGGCGGCGGCGTAGAGCGGCCAACGCACCAAGCCCCACCAGTGCCAGCGAAGCCGGCTCAGGGTAGATGATGGCGCTCCCGAAGACCGGTTCTGTCTCGCCCAGGAACGACACGCCGCTGGTGTTCTGGTCCGTTACGCTGCTGATGGTGATCGTGTGGAACCCGGGCGTCAGGCCGGCGGTCTGCACCGTCAGCGTGCCTACTCGGATGCTGTTGGCTCCAATGCCGCCGAACTTAGCGCCGGCGACGTAGACCTCATTGGTGTAATAGCCGAAAAAATCGTACTGCGGCGGGTTCAGCAGATACGTGGTCATGGCGGCGGTGAACTCGGCGCTGTAGGCGAAGGCCAGGTCCTGCGGCTCGTTCCAGCCGATCACCAGATCAACCGCGTCGATATTGGGCAGGGTAGTAGTAGAAACCCAAAGGTCCAACTGCCACGGCGTGCCCGGTAAGGGTGGACCCCACTCGGTAAAGGTCGCCGTGGCAGCGAACGCTGCGCTCGCCGTCCCTAAAACCGCGATTGCCATTGCCATCAAGTTTTTCATGAGCTCTCTCACTACCGTTGCTAACGCCGAGCCCCGCAAGGGGCGGCAGTTGGTAGCCCAGGGCGCCAGCCCTGGGTAAAGGGGCCTCCTCAGCCGTGCAGCCCCGGAGGGGCGATAGAAGAAATCGTTCCCCGTTCTTTCGCCCCTCCGGGGCTCGGAGTCCACGCCGGCCTGCCTTCCCAGGGCTGGCGCCCTGGGCTACCTTCTTGCGTCTCTACGGGACTGGGGAATACCGCGTCGACCCCGCAGGCCGGCGATTAAGTCCAAGCCATCGCCCCAGACCCCGCGCTTCAGAAAAACGGCGTGATGCCGTTTGGGCAACGGCACCACGCCGATCTGTGATCACAGTACATGATCCTTCCGACGGACGGTCCGGCGTTCGGGCCTAGGCCCGACGACGCCGCAGACCCGCCGCCGCACTCAAACCCAGCAGCATCAGCGAAGCCGGCTCGGGAACGACGTGGATGGTCCCCGTCCCGTTCAGGCTATCGTTCGTACCCTGGTACGCCAACTGACTAGTCGTGTCCGTAGCGTAGCTGACCGTGACGGGATAATCGCCCAACGCCAATCCGGTGGTTTGCAACGTGAGCGTGCCCACCAGAATGCTGGTCGCTCCGATTCCGCCGTTCTTGGCACCGCTCATGTACATGCTGTTGGTGTATCCGGCGGGATACAAAGATTCGTCGTAGGGTGGATTCTGAAGGTACGTGGTCATGGCCGCCACGAACGCGGCGCTATAAGCAAAGGTCAAGTCCTGGGTCCGGTTCCATCCGATGACCAAGTCCACCGAGTCGATGTTGGGTAACGAAGCGGTGGCGACGGTCACGTCCAGGGTCGCCGGCGTGCCCGAATTAAGTAGCACGGTGTCCGACCCGGGGGAAGTAGCGACAAAGGTCGCGCTACCCCCGAAGACCGTGCTCGCCGTTAACAAAACTGCTGTTGCCATTGCCATCAAGTTTTTCATAAGCTCTCTCACTCCTCTTCCAAAAATACCAGATTCTCTTGCCTCGCTGCTCCGCCCGGCAGGTCTTACGCCCCTTGGCGAAGCCTCCTGTTCGACCTCACGCCGGGTGATCCCCTCCGCGAGGCCTTGCCTTGTTTCGTTCCTCTTCTCTGTTTTCCCTGTCTCCGTGCGTTCCTCCTCATCCGAATGAGCGCTTTGCCCGCTCCTCTCCTCTCCCATTCGACACCTCGAATGTCGATAGCAGTTCGATCACGCGCGCCCCCCGCTGACTAGGCGCGCCGCCGACCCACCACCGTCATCAGACCAACTCCTAAAAGCACCGCCATGGACGGCTCCGGGATGACCGCCGACGACGTAAACGACGCCGTCGCGGTCATAATGTCGTCGGAGGGGTCCCCGGTCGGCCCGGGATGACGTATCTGGTTCGCAAAAGAGAAACCAAACGCTTCGTACACCAGATCCGTGCCGCCCCCCGGCAAGGCGGGACCGCGAATTCTCACATCGTCGAAACTCACCAGTTCGTCAGCCCCGATGCCGCCGGGCGTCAAGTACGCCGCGTCGAACTCGACCCGGAACAAGGGGCTGCCGTCGCTGGCAAAGAACCGGATCCAGCCGTGATCGCTGGGAACGACGGGTCCGGCGAAATTGGCTTGGACCTGGTCGCAACTCACCCAGGGATTTCCGGCTCCGTCCGACAGCGTGAAGTACGCATCGTAAAAGATGTCCCCCGTGAGAACGATCTGCAAATCCAAACCGAGCTTCCCTTGGGCCCAGCCGCCGTAAAGCCGATCCAGGCCGAGGTCCACCGTGAACAGAGGGTCGTTGCTGCTCTGCGAGGGATCGGCGAACGTCGCGACGGTCACCGTCTCCGCATTCGCCGGGGCGGCGCCCAGGAGCAGCGCAACGCCCAAGGCCAGCGCTGCCGCCCGAAGTATCCCGTCCCTGCCCATCATTCTCTCTCCCTCATCAGGAACACCGGCCGCAACACCGCCCCCGGGTATGCGGGGTAGGCGCAACAACCTCGTCCGTTTTCATGCCGTGCCGGAAATCGAGAAGGGGAATTCCTGGGAGGTTCTCTCTCTCCCCGTCCTCAATTTCACCCCGCTCCTTGTCGAGCCGGGGGCACTCTCTTACATGAGAGATTATCCAAATCAACGGGCCGTGTCAAGAACGAAGTTGGCAAGATTTCGGAAATTGCTGGACCAACTCTAACCGCTTTTGCCACAAATGGTTACGCTTCCGGGCCCTACTTGTCGGACGTTTGCCGGCGGTGGGTTTCTTCTTCGAGGAAGCGGCGTTCCTCGGGAGTGAGCGAAGCCAGTCCAAGTTCGCGGACCTTGGTCAGCATCTGGTCCAGGCGGGTGGCGCGGGCTTCGGCCTCGCGTTGCGCGCTCTCGCGCCGGCGGGCTTGCTTGCGCAGGCGGCGACGCTCGAGAAAGCCGGGTGCCTTGCGCGAAGAGCGCGGGACCGGTTCGCTGGAAACGGCGCTCCACGTCTCTTCAGCGGCGCCGAACGAGCCCGTCCCGTACTCGCCGAACATTTTCAACTGTTGCCGCTGTTGCCAGCAGGTCAGATAGCCGAAGACGGCAATGAAGTACAGGATGCGCGCATCGGTTAAGAAACCGGCCACGCCGATCAGGATCGCCCCGACCATTCCGATCCCCGAAGCGACGGACATGGCCCGCGCGTAACCCAGCCGCGGCCAGAGCAGGTTGTGCAGCGCCTGCCCGCCGTCGAGCGGGTACACGGGCATCAGGTTGAACAGCAGGATGACGTAGTTCAGCCCGAAGCCGATCACCAACCAGTATTGAATCGACCAGGCCTTCAGGCTGAAGCCATCGAAAGCGAGCGGGCGAAACGGATCCAACGGGTTCCACGGCACCGCGGCGAACGATCCGGTCCACACGATGAGCGCCGCAGCCGTGAGCAGGCAGAACATCACGTTGACCATCGGACCGGCCAACGTGGTCACCAGATGCGCCCGCCAGTGGTGCGGCGGGGCCACCGAGGCCAATCCCCCCAAAGGCCACATGAGGATTTCGTGCGCTGCGCCCCCCACGGCGCGGCATCCGAAGCAGTGGCCGAACTCGTGCAACAGTACGATCAGGAACAAGATCGCTAACTGAATCACGCCATCGGCCAACCCGCCGCGGTTTTCACCGAGGCTTCGCGCCAGAACGACAATCGCCCCGAGCACGAAGAGCACATGGAGGCGGATGTCAATCTGAAACAGTCGCCCGATGCGGAACGACCAGTTGAGCGGATTGTCTAACGCACGCACGCGCCCGTTCATGTTTTAATGAATCTCGAGGCGTTGACGTTTCGGTTCACAGGCGGTCGACCCGGCCGGCGCGGGCTTCCGCTTGGCGCAGCCGCTCGGTGGCGTCGAGCAGAGTTCGCTTCTCCTGCTCCGTGAGGGTGACGATGCCGCCTTCACGGACCTTGGCCAGAATGCGGTCCACCTCGCCTTCATCAACCACGTGCCGTTCGACCTTTCGAGCCCACGGCCCGTCGCCGACCCCGGGCCACACGCGCTCATGGGGCGGGAAGGCCCGGCGCGAGGTCCCGACCCACGTTCGCGTCGCCCACCAGCGCTCGCCCCGCCAGGCCCACCAGGCGCCGAAGACCAGCCCGGCCATGTGGCAGAGATCGCCGCCGTAATTCTCGCCTTGGCGGTAAATATTGAACGCGTACATGCCGGCGAAGAGCAGCGCGGCGGTACGGATTTTGATCGGAATGAGAAAATAGATGTACACCTCGGCAGAGGGAAACAGCACCGCCGCGGCCCCGAGCAGGCCCAGGATACAGCCCGAAGCGCCCACGGCGGGGACGTTGGGGCTGATCCAGCCCACCAGCCCGGCGACCATCAAGAGCAGGTTCCCGCAAACACCGGCGATGGTGTAAATGGCAAAAAACTTCCGCCGGCTCCACACCCGCTCCAACGCCTGTCCGAGGAAGTAGAGTCCGAACATGTTGAAGAGGATGTGCTCCATTCGGGGCGAGTGGAGATACTGGGAAGTGAACAGCCGCCAGACCTGGCCGTGCAGGACCTTGGAGGTGATCATCTCGCCGTAACCGGGTTGGTACTCGTAGGCCGGGCGGGGACCGGCGGGCGTCCAGACGAATCCGTTGCTGCGTTGCGGCCCCCCCCGGATCAGCGGCGAGAGCGGCGTCACGATCACGTAGCAGAGGACGTAAACGACGATGTTGGCCACCAAAAGCTTGGTGACGATGCTACCCCACGGGCCGCCGCTCCGGCGTCCGAAGGCCCCACGGTAGACCCCCGCAGGTTCTCTGGCGTAATCGCGTTCCTGCCAACCCATGACGTTGTGGATTATAGGTCAGTTGGCGAAAGCGGGCAATTTGGGCCGTCCGTCGAGACTTGTCGCCATCGAATCGTATCCGTATGATTATAAAATTACGCGTGTTCATGGAGTCAAGCTCCGGGGAGGACTGTGCCACAGCGGATCGTGATTTTGGGTTCGACCGGCTCGATCGGGCAAAGCGCGCTCGAGGTGATTGAGCACCTGGGTCCAGCGTACCGTGTGGTGGGACTGGCCGCCGGATCGCGCTGGGAGGAATTGGCCCAGCAGGCCCGCCGGCACCAACCCGCTTACGTGGCTCTCGCCGATCCGGCGCGGCGGGTGGACCTGTGCGGCGCCCTGAACGGAGATATCACGGTCCTGGACGGCGATAGCGGTCTGGTCGAACTGGTAGAGAGATCGGATTGCGACTGCGTGGTGGCGGCGATCGTCGGGTCAGCCGGATTGCCGGCCGCGCTGCGGGCCGTCGAGTTGGGCAAGACCATCGCGGTGGCCAACAAGGAAATCCTGGTCACCGCCGGAGCGATCCTGGTGCCGCTGGCCAAGCGCACGGGGGCCCGTCTGATCCCCATCGACAGCGAGCACTCGGCGATCCATCAGGCCCTGCGCGCAGGTCGGAGGTCGGAGGTCCGCAAGGTGTACCTCACGGCGTCGGGGGGACCGTTCCGCACCACTTCCGCAGAGGAAATGCGCCGCGCCACCGTCGCCGATGCTCTGCACCACCCCACCTGGTCCATGGGCCCGAAGATCACCATCGACTCCGCCACCATGATGAACAAGGCCCTGGAGATCATCGAGGCCAAGTGGCTGTTCGACCTGCAGCCGGACCAGATCGAGGTGATCGTTCATCCCGAATCCGTCATTCACTCGCTGGTGGAGTTCTGCGACGGGTCGATGGTGGCGCAGCTCGGCACGCCGGACATGCGGACGCCGATCCAATACGCGCTGACGTACCCCGAGCGCCAGCCGTGCCGCAGCGAGCCGCTGGACCTGGTGCACCTGCGGCGAATGAGCTTTTACGCCCCGGACTTCGAGAAGTTTCCGGCCTTGGGTCTGGGGTACGCCGCCGCCCGGCGGGGGGGGACGGCCGGGGCGGTGCTCAACGCGGCCAACGAAACCGCCGTGGAGCGGTTCCGCCGGGGAGAAATCCGGTTCGGGGAGATCGTCGAGCTTAACCAACAGGTTCTGGAACGGCACCAGTTCATCGCCGAGCCCACGCTGGCCCAGCTTCTGGCCGTCGATCGCTGGGCCCGGGACGAGGTTCATCAATGGGTTACGTGCTAGCCGGCGTCGGCGGCGGTCCGGCCCTGGCCGGTCCGACCGCGGAGTTGCTCAACGCTTTCGCGGCGATTCTGGCGTGGATCTGGCCGCTTGTGCTGATCTGCCTGGGCTTCGGCGCGGTGATTTTCGTCCATGAGCTGGGCCACTTTCTGGTGGCCAAGTGGTGCGGCGTCCGCGTGGAGAAGTTCGCCATCGGGTTCTTTCGCGAGGTCTTCGGCTTCACGCGGGGCGAGACGCGTTACTCGTTCAACCTGCTGCCGCTGGGCGGCTACGTGAAGATGCTCGGGCAGGAGGACTTCGACATCGACAAGTCGGGCGAGCTGTACGTGAAGGACGATCCGCGCGCGTTCTCGAACAAGCCGATCGGACGGCGGATGCTGATTGTCTCCGCCGGCGTGGTGATGAACGTGCTCTTCGCCGGCGTGCTGTTCATGATCGTGTTCATGATCGGCAAGCAAGGGTTCTCCACCGAGGTCGGGTTCGTGGAGCCGAACTGGCCCGCGGCGGAAGCCGGCATCGCGCCGGGGGACGTCATCGAACGCATCGACGGTACGGAAATCGAGGAATTCGACGAGCTGAAGTACGCGATCATGCTCGCCGACCCGCTGGAGCCGCTCGATTTTCAGGTGCGTCGGCGCGACGAGAGCAAACACCTCCAGGTGACGCCGCTGAACAACGAAGACGAGGGTCTGCTGCAAATCGGGGTGGGCCCGGCGGTGACCCGCACCATCGCGGCGGTAGGTCCGAGTGCGGATCCCGACCGCGAGGATCAGTTCCAGGTCAACGACGTGATCGTGGAGCTGAACGGCCAGACCGTTACGGACGCGAACGCCAACGAGATGATGTGGCGGCTGATGCGTACGCCCTTCGACATTAAGGACGTGGTGGTCGAGCGGGCGGTGACCGCGGAACCCGGGGCGGCGCCCCGGCGCGTCCACGTCCGACCTTCCGTTCAATTGGGCATCTATCCGAGCGATTACCGAAACCGGAACAGTTCGCGGCCCAACGTACTCGGTCTGGTGCCGCTGACCAAGGTGGCGTCGGTGGAGGAAGGCGGCCGAGCCTACCTGGGGGGTCTCAAGGCCGGCGATGTCATTCTCAAATGGGGGTCGCACGGGTATCCCACCTCGGCGGACCTGACCGAGAGCGTGCAGAAGAACGGCGAGGTGGACATCCCGATCCTGGTCGAACGGCGGGGCGTCCAGCGACCGCTGACGGTCCGGCCCAAGGTCAAACGGGGGCTGTTCGGAAAGCCGGGCAAACCGACTCTGGGGGCCAAGCTCAACGCCAACGCCAACGAGGTGCTGCGCATTGGCGCGGTGGTGGAGACCATCGACGACAGACCGTCGCCGGCCGC